>JAUVNZ010000218.1 GCA_030599435.1 Gammaproteobacteria bacterium
ACTGCTGCTTTAAATTCTTCAACTTTAAGTTTGACAAAGGTTGAATCAATTTTTACCACCACATCATCTTCAGCAACTTGTGTACCCACCTCGGCAATATAAGTAATTTTCCCTTCCACCTCTGCCGCTAATCGTGCTTGATGTCGGCTTATTACTGTGCCCGCCACCCAGGTTTTTGGTGCCATAAATTCCAGACGAGCAGGTTCTACCATCACCGGTGTTGCCCGACCTCCCGGGCCAGGGGCTGCTAATGCCGTGGCTGCAGATACTATAAATACTGCTGCTGCGAAAACCCGGTGTACCTTATTCATTTATTAAAAACCGCAAAATACATCACCCCGCCTTATATCAACCAACATGGGAATATCTGACCATAAAAAACCAATTACATTCCGGAGCATAAATTCTTGATACTACCTCTAAAAACAACCGTTCAAAGGTATCACATCAATAGATATTTAAACCAAAAATCAGGAGAACTAAAAGCTGGTCAGGCGGGCGATCGATCTAGCTGTCGATAACTAATCGCCTCGGTGAGATGCTGCGTTTGAATTTGTGGCTCATCAGATAAATCAGCGATGGTGCGTGCCACTTTGAGAATGCGATGGTAGGCTCGCGCCGAGAGTCCCAGCTGGTCGATAGCCTGTTCTAGTAATTTGCTGTCCTTGTCACTTACCCGACAATGTTTCTCCACCTCACGATTTTTTAGTGTTGCATTAGCGCAATTTGTCCGCACTTGCTGGCGCTCACGTGCCGCCACTACTCGACGACGCACTCGAGACGAATCTTCACCACGATTTGCTGGATTAGCACGCAACACCTCGCGTGGCACACTGGGTACTTCCACGTGCATATCAATGCGATCCATGAGCGGCCCCGAAACCCTTGCCCGATAACGCTGTACCTGCTCAAAGGTGCAATGACAACGACCGTTGCTATGGCCCAGGTATCCACAGGGGCAGGGATTCATGGCAGCAATTAATTGAAAACGCGCCGGAAACTCTGCCTGCCGTGCGGCACGTGAGATCGTGATATGGCCAGATTCCAGAGGCTCTCTCAGGACTTCCAGCACCCGCCGGTCAAATTCCGGCAATTCATCCAGAAACAAGACACCATGATCAGCCAGAGAAATTTCCCCCGGCCGTGGTGTACTGCCTCCACCCACCAGTGCCACACCCGAAGCAGTATGATGTGGCGCCCGGAAGGGCCGTTGCCGCCAGCGGCTGGTTTCAAAACCTTTGTCGCTCACCGAGGCCACAGCAGCTGTTTCCAGCGCTTCGATCTCATTTAATTGCGGCAGAATGCCGGGCAGACGACTGGCAAGCATGGTCTTACCAGTACCTGGAGGACCGATCAAAAGCAGGCTGTGACCACCAGCAGCGGCAACTTCCAACGCACGCTTGGCATGATGTTGGCCACGCACATCGGCCATATCCTCCACCAATCTGGGTCTGGCTTCTTTTTCGTCATCAGTAGAATCAGATGCGCCACTTTTTTGCACCGGCTCCAGTTTTTGTATGCCATTGAGGTGTGCACAAATATCCAGCAGATGATTTGGCGCGAAAATTTCTGCGCCATCAACCAATGTCGCCTCTGTACTGTTCAACAGTGGGACCACCAGCTTACGCCCCGCACCGCGAGTCTGTATGGCCGCTGGTAATACGCCGCGAATATGTCGTAGGCCTCCACCCAGAGCCAACTCACCCAAAAACTCATAGTCCGATAAGGCCTCCGTTGGAATCTGGCCGGAGGCAGCGAGTATTCCCAGGGCAATAGGCAAATCAAAACGGCCGCCCTCTTTGGGCAAATCCGCAGGTGCAAGATTGATAGTGATGCGCCGAGCTGGAAAGTCAAAATTGGAGTTTAACAATGCACCACGAACACGATCCTTGCTTTCTTTAACTGCTGCTTCGGGCAAACCAACAATAGAAAGGCTCGGCAGGCCATTGGAAAGATGAACCTCTACCGTCACCAACGGAGCATCAACACCCGTTTGAGCTCGGCTATAAACAATAGCTAGGGACATGGGTAGAAACTTTTTTAGGAATTATATATAGAAAGAGAAAATACAACATGGCGTTCCGTGCCTGAGGGCTGTTGGTTATTGTTTTTATTGTGAATAACAATAATAAAAACTAAAAAACGATAAGTACTAATCCTTGTTAATCTGTTTTTCCAGATCAGCAACGCAGGCTTCCAGAGCCTCTAACTTTTCACGAGTGCGCTGCAAAACTGCTGACTGTACTTCAAATTCCTCACGCGTCACCAAATCCAGCCTGGCAAAGACAGATTGCATGGCAGCGCGTAAATTTTTTTCCACATCGTGCTGAATATCGCTGAAACCAGGCGGTAAGGCATCAGCCACACGGCGGGTTAGCTCATCCAGTTGTTTGGGATCAAACATAGCAACCTCACTCTTTAAATTTGTGTATCATCCACACAAGCATATATATCGCATTGAAATGCTATTGTGCCGTTTTATTGCCAAACTAACAAAAATGGTAAACGAAATCTTTTACCTATAATTAAGAATAAAAAACATCCTGATCAGGAGAAAAAATAATGAAATTCCCTTCAAAGCTATGGAAACAAACGGGTCTAGCGACCCTGATAATTTTCACCGGAACCTCCACACTGACTTTTGCTGCTGAAAAAGACAGTGGAACTTTAAGTGGTAATATTACCGCAGCCTCAACGTATGTTTGGCGCGGCCTCCCACAAACCGTTGATGCCGCCCTGCAGGGTGGTCTTGATTATTCGACATCTCAAGGACTTCATGCCGGGGTGTGGACATCCAATGTTGTGGGTGGTTCTGAGTTAGATATTACCCTCGGATTTGCCGGTGCTACAAAAGGCATTAGCTACGACGTGGGTCTTATTGTTTACACTTTCCCACAATATGAAGCAGCTGCAGGGCCAGGTGAGGATTTCAACTTCAACGAGATATACGCCAGCATTTCCAAAGACATTCTGAATGTGCGCTTATCAGCCTCGGATGAAGCGGGTACCTACATTGAGGTAAATGCCAACTTTGAGGAAATTGCCGCAGGCCTTGACCTGGGACTGCATTTTGGCTCTTATGATGTCGATACAAATTTTACTGGTCTGCCAGGTGAAGACTATAACGATTACAACGTTAGTCTGAGTACCAGCGTAAGTGGTTATGGCGTGAGTTTCACCCTGAGCGATACTAATCTGACAGATGATAGCTACCGAACATTTATCACGGTATCGAAAAACTTCACTCCATAAAAAGAGATCAGGCGATAGCCCCCAACGGCTATCTTTGACAAACCTGTTTCTGAAAAAAGAAACGGCGAATCTGAGTCTTCAGGTTCGCCGTTTTTTACCTTCATGCACCAACAAAGCGCATCAATATGGTGCGTTTCACGTTAGAAATCACCACCACAGTGCACTAAAAAGCCCCTCTTTTCTTTAAATTAATCCGCTAACTATTTGTTAATTATATAATTATTGTGATTGGCACGGCCAATGCAGTGAACCTCTTCGAAACATATTGATTTCAACAGCACAACAAACAAATTTTGAACACTTTTTAAATAGTTATGGAGAGGAACAAACAATGAAAAAAATGACAACTTCTTTAGTAC
>JAUVNZ010000353.1 GCA_030599435.1 Gammaproteobacteria bacterium
GCACCATTAGAGAAAACACAATGGCGCGTATCAAGGTTGCCAGAGGGCTTTGTTACTTCAGTCCATATGAAGCGAACTGTGCCAATGCATGATGCACCTGTCGAACATATGGTCGTTACAGACGGGTTGGCGGCAGTATCAGTTTTTATTGAAAAAAAGAATCTTGACCATATAGCAAGTGGCCCAAATTCGATGGGTGCAGTAAATGCCTATGTTCGGGCAACAAGCAATCACCAGATTACTGTCATAGGTGAAGTGCCTGCAATTACAGTGATTAAGATTGCTCAGGCGGTTGAGCAATCAGAGTAGGGTGCCAGATTGAACCACCCCGCATTACATAGACACCCAACTAATTGCCTGGACTTCCATGCGGGCTGTCGAACCTAGTGAGTTGCAATAAACTGGGATGCTTCGATATGTCCTGGAATGCGTTCAAGCGCACGTCGGTATGCAGCAACTGCTAAATCAATCTTGTTCAACCTGAAATAGGCCCTGGCGAGATACACCTGAATGGTTGCATCACTGGGATAACGCTGAGAAACAGATTTAGCATGTTTAGCCAGCGTATTCCATTTCTTCTGACCCTCTTCACAAATCATAAGGCGCACATGGGCGTAATAGTTCCATGGAGCTATTTTCAATGCCTTGTTTGCATTTGAGGAAGCTTCACGCCAGCGTTGTTGAGCAAGTAAAGGTAACAAGAGTCCAAGGCGAGCATCCAGTGACTTTGGATTGATTTTAAGTGCTTTTTGATAGTCGCGAACAGATTCATTGTGTGCGCCACGTAAATAGTTTAACCAGCCGCGGCGAGATATGGCAAAGTCGTTTTTTGGATTTTTTTTAATTATCGGATTCATGGCTTTGGCAGCATTTTTATACTGGGTCAGGGCTTCCAGTCGATAGCTCTCTGTCCATGGGTCCACGGCGGCCCAGCCTATATTGCAACCAGAAAAAGCAATAAAAATAACAAGTAGTTGGAGAATTCGAATAAGCATCTGTAATACTCCTTACCAAGTTTGAGAAAGTTGGGCAAATAAATAGGTACTGTTGTAGCTATTGTTTATTACTATGTCTTCATAGTTTTCGTAGCCACCTTGAACAAGCAGGCCAAGTTGTTTGCCAAATTTCCATGAAGCATTCATGGCGACACTGGTTTTTTGCATATCGGCAAGGTTGTACAATGAGTAGCTATCACTGTCTACTGCATAAATACGTTCCCCGATTAGCAGATTAAGGCCTGCACTATGTAATCCTAAAACAGCATCAGAAGAAAACCAATGGATCCATTTAGTTTCCAGCGCTATGGTTGAGTCTATAAAGTCAACACGATTACTTGATGAGAAATTAATCAAGAAGGTACGGAATTGCAACCAATCCGCCGTCTGATTAAATCCAAAGCCAACGGTAGGTGTCCATTGAGTTACTGTGATGTCATCCGTTGTACTACCGCCAGGGATAGTGTTCTTTTTTGGGTGGGTGATGTTGATGTTATAGTTTGCACTGTCTCCAGAACTGTAAGTGGAATGTGCAAACCCCAGATCAAGATAAAATGTTTTGGTGTGATTTAGAAAGGCGATTGCTGGGTTCAATACGGTAAAGTCATCTTTTATTGAAACTTTCTTTGTGCTGCCACCCATGGGGCCGGGTACAGTGACGGTAAAACTACTGTATTTATCCTGGCCCACATAACCGTCCATACGTAATGTTAACTTGCCTGGTATCTTGTCTGGATAAAAGTTACCGCTAGTACCGAAGAAAACAATATTTTCCTTCATTTCACCGGGTGTACTTGTTAAGCCGGAATTATATTGCCTGTTGTTATAGTTATAACCCATGATGAGGGTTGCCTGTTCAAGATAATCTGCGGCAACATAGGCGCCTAACCCGGTTAGATTGTCATAGTAGTCAGACCCACTGTAAGCTCTCTGCAGTGCTTGCACACCACCTTTCCAGTACCAGTCTCCATCCGACCACGCCTGGCCTGAGAATAACAACGTTATGAGTACAAAAATCATTTTTAAATTATTCATCATGATCACCCGTATGTTAATTAATTGATTGAGACATATTCGAAGGAAAGACGCTTTGTTTGAGTAGACTTTTGTTCGGATATTTCCTCCTTAGACAAATCCTGATTCCAACCCGGCACGCCACGGTCACCAACAAGGCCGGTATCAATCAATGTGGCCAGCCAGTGTTGCGATTTAAGCTCAAGTAAAATTCGTGTACAGCCAAATGC
>JAUVNZ010000278.1 GCA_030599435.1 Gammaproteobacteria bacterium
ACTGTATCGGCCGTTACCAAAAGACCGGGGTTTGCCCATTTTGCTGCACCTAATGCGGTCATGCTGATAAACCCCGACATTAGGACTAAAAACAAAACTATATATTTTGATTTTTTGCATATGTCCATAACAATCTCCTCACAGTAGATCATCCTTAAGTTAATTATTTTTCACCTTATTCATATCGTTTTGTCTAAGAGGTCGGGAGCCGAGTCATGGTCATAGCAATTATCAGCATTGAACATAACCGGCACCTCCTGTAGTACGACACATTACTTCCCTACAGTGTTATCAATAGTACGGCTGGTTCAAGATGGGAATGATGTATTTGCATCACCCTATCGATTTAATGAGGAATTGATGCGTTATACTGATATACACATCTACATGAACAGAAGATTACTACTGGAATAGTCAAGAATTGTGGATACCAGGCGCCCTAACCCTCTGATTTCCATTATTATCCCTAACTTTAACGGGGCGGGTACCCTGCACCAGTGCCTGAATGCGGCCATGGCAGTGAAGGATGAAAACTACGAGATCATTGTTGTGGATGATGGCTCTCACGATAACTCTGTGGAAATCATCAAAGAGTTCCCGTGTCGTCTAATTCAGTTAGAGAAACAGTCAGGCGCTTCACGGGCACGCAATGTGGGTGCTGAAAATAGTCATGGCGACATTCTTTTTTTTACCGATGCAGACTGCCTGATTCAGGCTGATAATCTAAGTGTCATTCGGCAAACAATGGCAGCGAATGGCCCAAATGTAGTTGTCGGTGGTACCTATACAGTCCAGCCTGGCGATAATCGGTTTTTTAGCGCTTTTCAATCGGCCTTTATCCATTTCTCTGAGACCAAACACCTTCAGGCACCTGATTACCTTGCCAGTCACGCACTGGCCATAGATGCAAATACCTTTCGACAAAGTGAGGGATTTGCACAGGACTTTCTCCCTATCCTGGAGGATGTGGAATTCAGTCATAGGATACGAAAGATGGGCAGGGAATTAATCGTCGAACCACGTTTTATGGTACAGCATGTCTTCAATTATTCCCTTATAGATTCATTTCACAATGCCCTGCGCAAGACCAAATACTGGGTTGCCTATTCACTGAATAATCGGGATTTATTGTCTGACTCAGGCACTGCTTCACATGAACTTAAAATGAATGTGTTGTGTTTTTATGTCTCTATCCTCTCCCTGTATATGCTCCTGGGGCTTGATGTAAGCGCGGCAATCTTTGGGCTTGGATTGCTTACAATGATCAATCTTACCGTTAACAGGAAACTTTTCTGGGCCTTTTATGATGCAAATGGATCATTGTTTACCCTACGCGCCTCTTTATACTATTTACTAGCTTACCCAATTCCGGTGGGGGCTGGCGCTGTTGCCGGTGTCGCCTATTTTATAAAAACAAAAACGAAGAATTAATCACGAAGGATCAAGAGCAATACCTGATACAAATTCCTATGTATTCTCCATTCCACCACACTCCTGCTCTATTCTGGAAACGTAAACCCATACATTTGACCTTTTTTGTGACCCGTCGCTGTAATGCCAGATGCCCCTATTGTTTTTACCTCGAGAGCCAATCGCCTGAGTGCGGAAAGTCTGCAGATAGTCCAGCAAATGAGCTCACGCTGGAAGAGATCCGAAAACTGGCACCGTCCTTTGGGCGTTTGCTCTGGCTTGCATTTTCTGGCGGAGAAATCTTTTTGCGCAAAGACCTGACCCAGATAAGTCAAATTTTTTATGAATCCAACAAACCCAGCATTATGCTTTATCCGACCAATGGCCTAATGCCGAATTTGATCAGAACTAAAATTGAACAAATCCTTGCTCGGTGCCCAAAAAGTGTCGTGGTGGTGAAATTATCCATGGATGGTTTGCATGAACGTCATGATGAACTACGTAACACACCTCATAGCTTTGAGAAAACCTTAAAGACCTATGAGCTCCTCAGTCCTTTGCTAGAGCAATACCCTAATTTCGAACTTGGGGTAAATACTGTCTTTTGTGCAGATAACCAGGATCATATGGATGAGATTATTGATTTTGTTGAAACACTTGAGCATGTGAATACACACACTATTTCCATGATCCGTGGTTCTCTCAAAGACACACACTTTCAGGAAAATATTGATTACAACAAATATGCACAGGCCGTGGATCGACTGGCCATAAATATGAAAGACTCACCATCCAACCGCTATCGTTTTAAAGGTGCAGGATTGAAAGCTGCTCAGGATGTTTTACAACGTCGCCTTATTCTTCGCACTTTGCTGGAACAAAAACGCCAGATACCCTGTTATGCAGGCCGTACCAATCTGGTAATGACTGAAGTTGGTGAAATTTACCCCTGCGAGTTGTTAACCGATAGTTTTGGTAACGTAAGAGATTTTGATTACGATATTGAAAAAGTAATAAACACTAGCCAGGCCAAAATAAGTATTGCAGACATCGAGTCGGAGTCCTGCTTTTGCACACATGAGTGCAATCTAATGACAAACATTCTTCTCAACCCAAGACTTTTACCTTCCCTGGCTCGGGAATATAGCGCCCTGTAATTTATAAAAAGGATCAGGAAGAAGAATTCAGGCTTGATGGTACCGGAGTACCAGGTTTCTGAAACAGGCCTTTCTTCGCCCATACCCAAAATAGAGTTCTAACTCCTCGCAACGCTAACCGACAATCATCCAGGCTTCGCAACTGTAACAATCGCCGCATAAGAAATGAGGGGCGTGAATAAAAGCGCTTGAAAGCGATTTGTCGAAGTGTATGAATCTCTTCCCTGCTCATGGTGTGGGGAGTAAAAGCGGCTCCCTGATAGGTATAGTTACTCAAATCTTCAGACACTGTTCCATATTTATCCAGATTGTCGTAAAGATGGGTCCCGGGGAATGCCGTCAAGGCATGGAAATTGGCCAGGTCTGGATTGAGTTCAATGGCAAATTTTATGGTTTCTAAACCATCCT
>JAUVNZ010000287.1 GCA_030599435.1 Gammaproteobacteria bacterium
ATGTCATTAGCAGTGCTAACGGCTTTATTCCAGCCGAATGTGGTTGAATAGATTCCGACAAAAGCAGGGCCAAATTGAGCAAGACTCTGAATAAGCTCGTCCTGCGTCATAAAGGCACCATTATAGAACTTCACCTCGTGCCCTGCTTTCTGTAAACAAGCGGCAACATAGAGCGTACCCAGGGGTTGCCAGTAGTTAATCTGAAAACCGGCAGTCTTGGTGGGAAATAATTCTTCCGGTAACCAGGAAGGTATGACGAGGGCGCATTTCATCCCTTCTCTCCAAAAAAGTCTCCTGAAGAGTCTCCTGAAAAAATTGTCGTTGAAACCATTCCATTCATTTTTGTTTGTTTCTGCTGAATTGATTCTGCTACATCGAAACCCGCTTTCATAGCGTGGTCCATATTGTAATATTTAAACATCCCTCCCCGACCTGCGGTGTGCAGGTTTTCGAATCTTTTCAGGTACTGATTAATGGTACGACAGTTTTCACTGTATCCTATTTCAAATAAAGGATAGGCGTTTGGTATTCGTAATACCACCTGGTCAATAACATCCTGCTGATTGATAATGCCAAGTTCATGCAGGATCTTACTGGTGTCTGCGACTAATTCTGAATCCTCACTATTCCACGTCTTATCACCACGGAAACAGAAATACTCAACCACCAGGAGTGATTGACCAGGTGGTGCCATACTATTACTCCAATTTGTTGGCTCATGGATACGACCGAATGGAATGGACTTTTCCGGTACATAAATCCAGGTGTGGTCAGTCACACGGGGTCGGTTAATCATTAAGGTCACCGTTACAAGATCACGACTGCGCAATCTCGAGGCAGCCTCCAAAACATGTTCTGGCGGTTTAGGTCTTAAGGAGTTGACAAGAACAGGGAGCGGTATGGTAGAAACAAAATGGCTAGCGGATAACTTGCTTGGCCGATTGTCACACAACATATCCACGCTCTGAATGCGCGAGTCTGAGTGATTGATAAACTGCACGCGTGACTGTGTATAAATGGCGTTTTCTTTGCGAATTTCTGCGGCCATGTTGTCTGTAATTTGACCTATCCCTTTCCTGGGATAAATAAAACGATCTGCCAACGTTGTGTATTTATTTTTCCTTGTAGGTAGTATTGCCTTTGCGATGGCTTTGCCCAGGGATAATCCCTGAATACGCTGCTCTACCCAACGTTGATCAATGTGCTGGCACTCTATGCCCCATACTTTTTCACTGTAGTCCCGGAAGTAGATGTTGAACATGGTGCGGCCAAAATTGGCCACTACCCAGTCTTCAAGTGATATTGGTTTTTTAGCAGTAAGGCGTACACGAATACGCTCAAGAATATAATCCGCCAATATCTTTGCCGACATCTTTGGCCCAAATGCGGATAATGCCTTGATTGGTTTTAGAGGATAATCAAAGTAACGATTACGGAGTAGAATTTTGCTTGAACGGGGAACGATAAGGCAATCCTCGTTGAGGATAGACCGTACAAAAGTATCTAGTTCCTGGTCATTGGTAACAAAACGATGGCCGCCTAAATCAAAACGAAAACCATTGTGTTCAATAGTGCGTGCCAGACCGCCTACACTTTTATCGGCTTCTATAACGGTAACAGGATAATGTGCTCTGGTTAATGCATGGGCAGCGCTCAGTCCAGCCAATCCTCCGCCCATTACCAACGTATGATTAACCGTTTTTACTCTGTCATCCAAAACTCACCTCAGCATTTGGTATAAATACCTGCTTGTTTGCTTAACTACTCTGTTAAGTCTTTGTAGTAGTCCTGTAGCTCCTCACTCACACCTTCTGGTGCTGAACCTTCACTTCCAGCACCATAGCCGCCTGCATCAGGAGCTTCGAAATAACCCGGTTCTACACCCGTACCATAGGATATTGTCCAGCCGACAAAAAACGATAACATGCAGCTTACAACAATGATTGCTAACCATTGATAGTTTTTCAATGCACTCCCTCCTTTTTTTTAATAAAGGGACGGTTAATAAAGGGACAGTTGTGCTCAACAATATTACTCACGATTTTATTCACCCTCTTCGGACAATTCTTCGTAATATTGTTCCATGTCTTTACTGACATCCGATTTCAGGCCAATAGCCTCGCTCTTGTCACCACCAATCATCCCAACCTCTATCATGGGCGGCAGGCTGTAACCCATTAGAAATCCCATAAACACTGTCACCACCAGGATGACAACCCAGAGTCCGTTTTTCATGGTATAGGTCTCCACATATTACGATCGCAATCAGCTAGCTTTGCATAAAGCAGAATTATCACTTTCTGGATACGATTGTTATCACTAAAGATCACTTTCTCACCCTACGCCTTTTCGATATCCCACAAAAACTGACCACCTTCCTTGCTTTGTGAAACGATTTCATCGCCTGTAATGTCGCACATGGCGGCTATAGATTCACCAGAGGAAGGATTATCAAATATCACCTGCAAATGATCGCCAGATTTAATTTTGGATAACGCCTTTTTGGTATAGATTTGCGGATGTGGGCATACATAACCTTTAACATCGAGGCTGTAGTGGCCTTCCGACTGTTTTTCAAAATTCATAGTTGGTTCCTCCTATGATTGCTATGTTTATCAGATGCCACAGGAGTCAAAGTCTTTTGCCATTTGACGTTCTGTCCACCAGTTAAAGAATTTGACTCCAATATAAGCTCCACCAATCATTCCCAGTCCAAACAACCAACCAGAAACATCGCCTTGTGAAACCCGCACAAAAAATGCGCCGACATTACATCCTAATCCCAGTCGTGAGCCAATACCCATGAGCGCACCACCAATTATTGCCCAGGTGGCCAGTTCTAAGGTTGGCTTTTTGAATTTGAATTCATTGTTAAGCAAGGCCATCACTGCAGCGCCACCAATAAGTGCTAATGACATCCAGTC
>JAUVNZ010000337.1 GCA_030599435.1 Gammaproteobacteria bacterium
GACCCATCACCTATAGAAGAACAAACTGAGTACTGTGAAGTACAGTTTAAAATCAATAAAGAAACAGCAGAGGCGACAGTAAAACTTTTATCTTGATGGGGGTTAATGGTGCCTGGTTAAGGCTTTTACTAATGCCTTTGTAATCCTGCTTCCACTTCTTTTCTTTTTTCGTTTCCCACCAGGTTTTCTATTAGGGTCAATGTAAAGTCCATGGCAGTGCCTGGTCCGCGCGAGGTGATTACCTTTCCATCCTGGACGACAGGGTTAGTTTCCAGCGTGGTGTTATTCAATTGCAATTTTTCCAGTGTGCCGGGGAAGCTGGTGGCATGTTTTCCATCCAACAACCCGGCTGTTGCAAGAACCTTGGGTGCGGCACATATAGCGACGGTAAATTTATCGTCTTTTGCCATTTGTTTTAGTACTTTATGTAAGCGCTGATCCTGATTTAAATTGTCAGCACCCGGTAAGCCACCCGGTAGAGCAACCATATCAAATTCCTGCTTAAGTGCTTCTTCTAAGGTGGTGTCAGGAACAAGGGTAACGCCACGGCTGGCTTTAACAGGTTGGTCATCAAGTCCTGCGGTGACGACTTCTATACCCGCACGACGCAACAAATCAATGATGGTAACCGCTTCCAGTTCTTCGCAGCCCTGGGCTAGGGGTACAAGAACGCGCGCCATGTTTTGAACCTTTTCATGTCCCGGTTAAGGAGCTTAGAAACTGGCAGGAGCTGAATTCCCTTGTTGCCAAGCTTGGGAAGCTCTTCTTCAAGAACCGCCATGGTTTCTGGGTAGGGGTGACCAATACCCAACGCGATTCCTGTATCACGCGCCTTTTTTATTAGTCGCCGAAAATGTTTTCTAATTTTAGCGGGGTCACGGTCGTTGTCGAGAAACACGTCGCGGCGCAAGTTGGGAACCCAGTTCTCGCTGGCAATTTTTTGCGCAACACTGGTTTTTGTGGTGTAGCTGTCGACAAAATACAGATCGTCGCGTTTGCGTAATTCCTGCATAAGCCAAAGCATGTGCCCGGGATGCTGAGTTAGTAGGCTACCCATATGATTATTAATACCAACAATATGGGGCACGGACTCAATATTTGATTTTAATTGTGCGGCTAATTCTTCGTGAGACATGTCTAGCGTCAAACCGCCTGAGCCCAGTTTTTCATGTTCCATCGACTCCATAGGCAGATGCATCATGACTTCCTTGTTTAGCTCGTGTGCGAGTGTCGCGAGCTCAAACGCATGGGGCGTATGCGGCAAGAAGGCAAAGGTAACTGATCCTGGAAGTTGTATTGCGCGAGTATCGCGTTTTTTCAGATAACCGAGGTCATCAATGATGATGCTTATGGCAGGTCGTTGGATATCATTCCGGCCATTATCCTGATTTTGGTTTGGTCTCAGGGAACTATCAGCTAGGGCGGTAAGACTTGTCAGCAAACATAGAGATAAGCACAGAAAACCAGACCGACCTGGAAGGAGTGCTATCCAATGAGATTTTTGCACGCCTTTTGCCATTTATTATTGGTACCTTATCTGTGTCGGTACAAATTAATCTGAAAATATACTAACGATTGCTTTGTAGAATTTTCATGCCCTTTAAAATATTAAGCGCTTCATAAAGTTGGTAATCAGTTTGTGCGAGTGAAAGTTTTTCACCTTTTTCCTTTTTACCATTCTTCTTGTTTTTGCCATTACCATTTTCCAGATGACCAGTAAGGTCTGCTTCCTTTATGCGCTCGCCAACACTTTCAATTTTTGTGACCTTAAGTGGATCAAGGACAATGTCAGGTTCAATCCCTTCAGCCTGAATCGATCGACCTGATGGTGTGTAGTAACGGGCTGTTGTTAATTTTAATGCAGAATCATTATTGAGCGGCAAAATAGTTTGCACTGAACCTTTGCCAAACGTGCGGGTTCCCAAAATGACGGCGCGTTTGTGGTCTTGTAATGCGCCGGCAACAATTTCTGAAGCCGATGCGGAACCACCGTTGACTAATACAACCAATGGAGCTCCATCAAGTTGTCGCACCGGTGAAGCTTCAAATTTCATTTCTGAGTCTGCTATACGACCCTTGGTGTATACGATTAACCCGCTTTCAAGGAAAGCATCACTGACATCAACCGCAGCACTCAGCACTCCGCCAGGATTGTTTCTCAGATCAAGCACAAGGCCGGTAAGTTTGCCCTTGTTTTCTTTTTTCAGTTTGTCGATGGCAGCAATCAGGTTTTCACCAGTGCGCGACTGGAACTGGGAAATACGTAAATAACCGATTCCTTCTTCCAGTGTTTTGTGGCGGACACTGCGGACTTTAATAATATCTCTGGTAATGGTGATTTTAAGTGGCTTTTCTTCACCCTCGCGGATGATGGTTAGCAGGATGTCTGTTCCTACTTTACCGCGCATAATGC
>JAUVNZ010000037.1 GCA_030599435.1 Gammaproteobacteria bacterium
ACCGGCGTTCCTTCCAGCTTTAATGCCTTACGGTAAGTATTGGCTAAATAACGTCTATATGCGGCAGGAACATCTTTTGTTTGATTACCATGAATAATAATAGTCGGTGGATTTCTACCACCCTGATGAGCATAACGTAATTTAATACGTCGTCCACGAACTAAAGGCGGCTGATGGTCTGTAACTGCTTTTTCCAGTATTCGTGTTAACTCTGGTGTTGGAAAATTTTTAGTCGCACATGTATAGGCTTTCTGGATTGGCTTGAATAAATCACCAACGCCTGAACCGTGTAATGCAGAGATGAAATACATGCTGGCAAAATCAACGAATTGTAATCGGCGCCCTAGCTCGTACTTAACGCGCTCCCTTTCCGAATTATCAAGACCATCCCATTTATTGACCGCAATCACCAATGAACGACCCTCATCCAGGACAAATCCCAGGAGATGAAGATCTTGATCGCTAATTCCCTGGTGAGCATCGATAACTAACACCACAACATGGGCCTGCTCAATGGCTTGCAATGCTTTTATAACACTAAATTTTTCCAGCTTATCGTAAACTTTCCTACGACGACGTACACCGGCAGTATCAATAAAGGTGTAACGTTGACCTCGACGCTCAAAAGGCACAAAAATACTATCACGTGTTGTACCTGGCATATCAAAGGTTAGTACACGTTCTTCACCCAATATACGATTAATTAGCGTTGATTTACCCACATTAGGTCTACCAACAACGGCAATTTTTATACCGTGATCCTCTTCTTCCGTTTCAACCTCCTCATCGGGAAGCTCTCCAAGGACATAATCCATAAGCTCACGTACACCAGCCCCCTGACTAGCGGTAACACCGTACGGCTCCCCCATGCCAAGGTTATAAAAATCGGCAATCACTACACTGGCCTCTGCACCATCAATTTTATTGACGATCAGGTAAACGGTTTTGCTTAAACTTCTGAGCTTTCTGGCAATTTCATCATCGCCAGGATTTAGGCCGTCGCGGGCATCTACAAGAAATAAAATTACGTCAGCTTCTTCAACTGCCAACCACACCTGATCAGCCATAAGCTCATCAATGCCATCGGTATTACCACTCAAGCCTCCCGTATCTACGACCAGATAAGGCCTGTCACCAAGCTTCCCATCTCCGTATTTACGATCTCGTGTTAGCCCCGGTTGGTCGGCAACCAAAGCATCACGCGAACGTGTCAGACAATTGAAAAGCGTCGACTTTCCAACATTGGGGCGCCCAACAAGGGCGATAACTGGTTTCACCGTGTTTTTTTAAACCTAGAATTAACCTATTTCAACTTGTGTGATTTAAACAGAAAGATTAATGCGTTTTGGATTCTACCTGGAATGCTGCAAACGCTCCGGTATTATCACGAATGTAGAAGGTATTATTAATAGCAAAAGGTGAGGTGGTGACTAGTCGCGGAAATAAATCACTTTCCATTTCTTCTTCGGAAAAACTACCAGAATCCGGCTCAAAAGCCTCATTCCAGACTTCATTCATACTTTGTCTGGCAACAATTTTACCATCATCAACTGACAACCAATGAGCATAACCCTCATAGTCTGCAACAACCACGGCATTATCCATTACTACCGGGGTACTGATTTCACGTCCTGCAAGATTATTTTGGCGCCACAGCGTCGCCCCAGTGCGTGCATCTAGTGACCATACTTGTCCTTCTGTATCACTGATGTATATACGACTGGCGCCAACCGCTAAACCATTATAGGAAGACATTTTCCGTGCCCATTGAATGGAGCCATCCGTTATTGAAACAGATGCAACACGGCCTTGATAACTGGTTACGTAAACACTGCCATTTGAAATCTGAAATAACCCATCTATATCTGCCAATCGCTCCAGATCCGTCCTTCCTCGAGGCACAGTCACAACCGACTTCCAGCTAACCTCACCTGTTTTAGCATCCAGAGAGACCAACTTACCATCAGCAAAACCGGCAATGATTTGACCTCCATTAATAATAGGTGATGCCGTACCACGTAAAGTTAATTTAGGAATATCGTGATTGTAACTCCAGATAAGTTTACCGGATGCCGCATCCAGAGAAGTCATTTTTCCATCTATAGTTTGAACAAAAAGAGAACTTTCAGATACCAATGGCTTTGCTAACATTTCAGAGGTTAAGCTAACACGCCAACGTTCTGCGCCTGTATTTTTATCCAGAGCAATGATTTCGGCATTACGAGAACCAACAAATAATAATTCTTCGCCAATACCAGGGGCACTTGTTAAATTCTCATTTAGAGAAACTGACCATAATAATTCACCCTTCTTGGCGTCCAATAATTTAACCTCACCATTAACGCTCGCTACGTAAACATTATTACCCACTATTGTAGGTTGCAGCTGAGCATGCGCATACACAGGAACCTCACCTGTTGGCTTCACCCATAGGGGCTTCACCATTACGGTGGTATTTATTGGTTTAAGTTTTTTCGCAGATGAATAATCTTTAGGTGCTGAACCACAGGCCAGCAACACGGCTACAAAAAAAACGACTATAACTAAACGCATAATTAAGATACGTCCTCGGTGCTTATTACTGCATTGACCGAACCAAGATCATCCAGCTTCATCTGTAAACTATTACGATCTGAAGCAGTCGGTGACAATTGTTTCAGCGCCCTAGCATAGGCAGTACGCGCAAGCCCTGGCTTCCCATCAGCAACATAAATATCGCCCTTTAACTGCTCATAAGCGGACATATAATTTCCAGCATCAGTGACATTCAATAGAGCCAAAGCCTCGGTAGGTTTGTTATCTGCTAACAATATTCGACTTAAGCGTAGTGTGGCTTCATGCCTTACAGTATCTTGAGAAGTATTATCTAGCGCCCAACGCAAATGCGATGAAGCAGCAACAAGATCGCCAGCATCCATTTTTATTTTCGCCATTGCCATAGCAGCCAAAGAGGCATAAGGTGTATCAGAATATTGGCCGAGTAACAGTGCGCCATGTGCCGCCGCCTCATCGTTTTTCCCAGAAGTCATCTTTTCTTGCAAATTAAGATATTCAGAAGATGCGGCTTCCATATAAGCATTCTGGCCATCGATCCAGGCACGACCACCTACTAATGCAGCAATGCCAATGGCAACACCGCCAATAAGAGACCACTTATTCTCTTTCCACCATTTTTTGATGGCTTCAACTTGTTGCTCTTCTGTTGAATGTATTTCCACTACTTTATCTCCGCATATTTTTTTAAAATTTAGTAAGAATTAGTAAAATTAGCAATTATTAATTCGATTAATATCATTTCAAACCATCTAAACGGTTAATTAGCCATTCAGACAAAACATCCTGCTTAACTGTTTTCTGAGGTTTATCTTCGCGCAAAAATTTGATGCTGATTGTATTATTAGATATTTCTTCATCACCCAGTATTAATGCTACTTTTGCACCACTTTTATCTGCTTTTTTAAACTGGCTTTTGAAACTACCACCACCACAGTGTGTGAGCATTCTCAATCCTGGTATTGTATCTCGTAACCGCTCTGCCAATACAAGACCTGGCTGTTGTGTGATTTCGCCCACCAAAACAAGATAAACATGGGGCAAATGATCTGGCTGCAGATTATCCCGCACCAACTCCAGTAGTCGCTCAAGCCCCATGGCGAAACCTGCAGCAGGAACGGGCTTACCACCAAGTTGTTCTACCAGGGCATCAAAACGCCCACCGGCACATACCGTTCCTTGTGCACCCAGTTTATCGGTAACCCACTCAAACACTGTACGGCTGTAGTAGTCCAGACCACGTACCAGACAGGGATTGATTCGGTAACTTACACCTGCCACATCCAATAGACCACGCAAAACATCAAAATGCTCGCGTGATTCGACATCCAGAAACTCCGTAAGTTTTGGTGCGCCTTCAACCACGGAGAACATATCTGGATTTTTCGTATCCAATATGCGCATGGGATTGCTTTTCAGGCGGCGCAGGCTATCTTCATCAAGCTGATCTTTATTAGCAGAAAAATAGTCAACTAATTTTTCACGATAAATTTTTCTTGCTTCACTGGTACCGAGAGAATTTATTTGCAGTTCAAGTCCTTCCAGGCCCAGGCTCTTCCATAAACGTGCCGTCAGTAGAATCAGTTCTGCGTCCAGATCTGGCCCCGTCAAACCAAATGTTTCTACACCAATTTGGTGAAACTGACGATAGCGTCCTTTCTGTGGGTTTTCATGGCGAAACATCGGGCCCATGTACCACAAACGCTGTATCTGATTGTGTAACAAACCATTCTGGGTGCCAGCCCGAACACAGGAAGCCGTGCCTTCAGGACGCAATGATAAACTGTCACCATTTTTATCCTCGAAAATGTACATTTCCTTTTCAACAATATCGGTAACTTCCCCAATAGAACGCAGAAACAACTCTGTTTTCTCCAGGACCGGCGTACGAATCTCCTGGTAACCATAAGCCATCAATACATCACGTATTACAGCCTCAAGCTCCTGCCAGTAGGGGGTATCTTCCGGCAAGATATCATTCATCCCCTTGACGCTTTTAATGATTTGTTGAGCCAACTATTAATTCCTGTAAAAGAAAGATTACTGTGAAAATACTTGTTCTTATTATGTTTTTTGTTTTACTTTTAGCTTTTACTTAAAAATAAAAATATAGGATTCTTACCATCAAAAAACTTGGTTGATTGCAATATTTTCTAGCCGATCCGAATTTTCCTGGCGCTGTTTAACTTCGGCCCGAACCACCCGTTCCAGTTCATCTAACATCTCTTCATTGCTTACCTTATGGTCAGGTTTTCCGCCAACATATAAAAGATTGGGTTCGCCACCTGTCAAACCAATATCTGCTTCACGCGCTTCGCCAGGTCCATTAACAACACAACCGATAACAGCCACATCCATAGGCTCCAGAATATCTTCAAGTCTTTCTTCAAGTGCATTGACTGTTGTAACAACATCAAACTGCTGTCGTGAACATGATGGACAGGCGATGAGATTGATGCCCTTACTACGCACATGCAGGCTTTTTAGTATATCAAAACCAACTTTAACTTCTTGAACAGGATCAGCTGCGAGGGAAACTCGAATGGTGTCTCCAATTCCTTCAGCTAGAAGCATGCCCAAACCAATGGCTGACTTTACAGCACCAGCGCGTGCACCGCCGGCCTCTGTGATACCCAAGTGCAAAGGTTGTTCTATCTGGCTTGCTAACTTCTTATAAGCAGCCACGGTCATAAACACATCAGAAGCCTTAAGGCTGACTTTGAAATCCTGAAAATCAAGCCTGTCCAGTATTTCGATATGCCGCATAGCTGACTCTACCAGTGCTTCTGGTGTGGGCTCACCGTATTTCTTTTGTAAATCCTTTTCCAGAGAACCTGCGTTAACGCCAATTCGTATTGGTATACCATTATCACGAGCCGCGGATACGACTGCTTGCACACGATCTTCACGGCCGATATTTCCCGGATTAATTCGCAAACAATCCACACCTAGCTCAGCCACTCGAAGTGCAATCTTATAATCAAAATGAATGTCACTTATTAATGGTACATTAACCTGTTTTTTAATTTCACCAAATGCCTCAGCAGCATCCATACTAGGAACGGAAACACGCACAATGTCGACACCAGCATTCTCCAAAGCCGCAATCTGCGCAACAGTTGCATTTACATCCGTCGTTTCAGTGTTGGTCATACTTTGAACTGATACAGGCGCATCACCGCCCACCAGTACATCTCCAACTTTTATCTGGCGGGATTTACGGCGTTTAATTTGTTGGTACTCTGGCTTATGAGTCATAATTTAATTACTTTTAACAAAGTGGCTATAAGAGCTTAGCTACTCGCCCCCACCTATTCGATCCCCTTTTTTCCCAACTTGGAACCGCGCGCTTTTCCTGTTTTTAAAACGTGAAAGGTCATAAAGTTTGCCGTTATATATAATATTGACGCCGTTAACGAAACCTAAACGCACATTAAAAGGAGCTAATCCAGCAACTGTACGTGACACTCCCTCTTTACCTATTCGGTACAAAAGGCGTTTGTCACGTGAATCTTTGACATCAACCCAGGATTCTTCGTTAAAATAAAAAGTTAATTCGGAAAGTACAGATGTATTCGTTCCCTCTTTTAAACTTGCGGAAAAAGGTGCGGGAATATTCTTCCTTGCTGCCTTTTTAGCTAGCTCTTCGTTTCCTGGAGAAGACTCTTTTGGCAGTAACTTTGTTGACATTGTTTTAGATACTTTATCCTGTGACGATATTTTTCCAGAGCTCACCTCAAAATTGTCATTTTTCTTTGTGGAAATTTCTTCACTGTCAGTGAAATATACATAGCCAGCAACAACCAGTATAACGGCAACAGTACCCACTATAAGTGTACTTCCCAAACCATTATTACCACTCAGAGACATATTCAAAGATGAAGCATTGCCTACTTGACCATAATCATGTGCGGCCGGACTTGATGCAGGATCCATTGAGGGCGACTTCATCGCTGTCAGCTTCTTAAAGTCAGCAACTATATCGTCGCCAGATAGATTAACCAGCCTGGCGTAAGATCGAAGATAACCCGCAACAAAAACGGGGGCTGCAATGTTTTCTACTTCTCCACGCTCCAGAGACTCAATTTTTTCAACACTTAATTTTAAATGGGTCGCTACATCTTCGCAACTCAACTCGCAAGCTTCTCTCGCCCTGCGTAACCGAAATCCTGGAGGCTGTATTTCAACAGAATCCGATTCATCAGTTTTATTTCCACCAAAATTTTTCACCTCAGTTCTCTTTTACCAAACTCTTGTTCCAGCAATTTTCTCGTTTCTTCAGAATCCGGGAAATCTCTTCGTAATTGAGATTTGTAATCCATGACAGTTTTTTTATCGCCAAGTTTATTTTCTACTTCAATACCCAACATTAAACTCTGCGGATTCATTTTTACGACTTCATGATACCGTTGCAAATAAGCTCGGCCAGACATGTAACGTTTCTTTTCAATTCCAACGCGAACCATTTGAAATAATGCGCCGGGTAATCTGGGGTTTATTTGCAAAGCTTGTCGAAGATATTTTTCAGCTTTATCTAAATCTGGAACTTGCATAAGACAGGTACCCAGATTTTCCAACGCCTGTGCAGGCGTACGGTAGCCGCGGGTATTAATTGCTTGCAAAAAATGCGGCTCTGCGTCTATTGGTTTCCCTATTTTACATAACAGAGTAGCGTAGTTGTTATGGGTAAGCGCATTGTCCGGCTGTAACTCCAATGCTGTTTCATAATGTTCTTTGGCTTTTTCATCTTCACCCAGTTGCTGGTATACCAACGCAATGCTGCTATGTGCGTCAGGGTAATCAGGTACGGCTTTAAGCGCCTTTTTTATTTTTTCCAGCGCTGCCTCAACTTTTCCCTGCTGTAAATACCCCACACCTAGGCGAACATTACTTTCGGCAATTTTCTCATTATTTTTTTGCTGTTGTTGTGCGGCAGCGCAGGCCAACAAAAAGAAACATAAGTAAACAACAATTAAAGTTCTTATTCGACTCATCCAGTTGCTACCTTTTTTTGAGATGATTGGGAATCATTCTGAGTACGCTTTGTTTTATCCATTACTTTCCCGACTAATTGTCCACATGCTGCATCGATGTCGTCGCCTCGGGTTCGGCGTGTAATGGTAATCAATCCACCCTTGATTAAGATGTCACGAAAGCGATCGATAACTGCGTCACTAGATCGGCTGTACTGTGTATTCGGGAACGGATTAAAAGGAATCAAATTTACCTTTGAAGGCACACCACGTAATACCTTCACTAATGCCCTTGCATGCTCAGGTTTATCATTCACCCCAGCAAGCATCACGTATTCTATCGTGACCTTGCGGCGGGTATCACCTTCGATATAACGTTTACAGGCATCAAGCACTTCACGTATTGGGTATTTTTTATTAAGCGGAACCAGTTCATTCCGTAATTTATCAGTGGGCGCATGCAAGGAAAGTGCGAGCGCAACATCACTGACTTCTTTTAATCGATCAAGAGCTGGCACTACACCTGAAGTACTTACAGTGACACGACGCTTCGATAAACCATAGGCAAAATCATCCATCATTAGATCAATAGCCTTTACCGTATTATCAAAATTCAATAACGGTTCACCCATGCCCATGAATACGATATTGGAAATAACCCTATCCCCTTTTGGGTCCCGCCCAAGCGCTTTATTGGCCACCCATATTTGGCCAATGATTTCAGCAACAGACAAATTGCGATTAAAACCTTGTTGGCCCGTGGAGCAGAAAGAACATTCCAGCGCACAACCAATCTGAGAAGACACACAGAGAGTGCCTCGGGTTTTTTCTGGAATAAATACAGTCTCTACTGAATTGCCGCTGTCGAGTTTCAAAAGCCATTTGTGTGTGCCATCATTTGAGGCCTGATCCATCAGAACTTCGGGAACGCGAATTTCAGCTTTTTCCTCAAGTCTTGCCCGCAAGTCTTTGCTGAGGTTGGTCATGTCGGCAAAATCACTCACCGCATACTGGTGCAGCCACTGAATTACCTGCTTGGCACGAAAGCTCTTTTCACCCAGGTCGGCAAAAAAGGCTTCCATATCGGCACGATCAAGATCCAGCAGATTGATTTTGTCAGACATACGATTTTCTAGTTAAAGGTTGCCGCACTACGTGGCGGTAAGCCCCTTATTATACTAGAGAATTGGGAGAAACCCCTAGGGGACAAATCGACATTTCGGCCATTTATTGGCCATATATGGAAATGTTTGAGCTTAAAGCAGGAGAATCAGATGTGGCTCTTGCCAGCCGTCCTGAATAGGAGATTTTCAGGCCTTTTACAATAATCAGGGTGATTATTCGTGTTCCTCAATCCAGGCGGCCTGCGCAGCCTCAAGAATACGTTCACCGCTGTGTTCCGGGTCATCATCAAAATTTTCGAGGGCCAGAATCCAGTTGCGGAGATCCACAAAATTGACATGTTCTGGATCCGCATCAGGATGGGCTTCATCTAACGCTATAGCAATCTCCAATGATTCAGTCCATTTCAATCCCATGCTCGCCCTCTCTAATGATTCTCAGACACCATATTTATGGTGTATTTAGGAATTTCGATCACCATGTCCTCTGTACCCACTTTTGCCTGGCAACTTAATCGTGAATCAGGCTCCAGCCCCCAGGCTTTATCCAGCAGATCATCTTCTAATTCAGTAGATTCTTCGAGATTGTCAAAACCTTCTCGTATAACGACGTGGCAGGTAGTACAGGCACAGGATTTCTCACAAGCATGCTCAATCTCGATACCATTGGCTAACGCAGCATCACAGATGGTTACGCCTGTTTCGGCCTCGATTACAACACCATCTGGACAAATTTCTTCGTGGGGTAAAAAAATAATTTGTGGCATTCTACAATTTACTCGTTAGCTAAACTCATCAACTTTATGGCCAGCCATGGCTGTTTGAATGCTGGCATCCATCCGGCGCGCAGCAAAATCTGTGCTGGCCTTATTTAATTCCTCAATCGCGCGCTTAATCTGTCTCGGATCATCGCCATCACGGACTTCATGCAGTGTTTTAACAGCCACTTCTATTTTTTTTCGTTCGGGTTCTTCAAGCAATTGGCCATCTATTGCAACAGCTCCTTCAATTGATTCAAGAATACGATCTGCTTCCACTTGTTGTTCTCGTAAAGTACGTGCGACCACATCTTCCTGGGCGTGGCTCATTGAATCACGCAGCATGGTTTCGATCTCAGTATCTGATAATCCAAATGAAGGTTTCACTTGAACTGTGCTTTCAACACCCGAAATCTGTTCTCGTGCAGTAACAGATAACAAACCATCCGCATCAACCTGGAATGTCACGCGAATACGTGCAGCACCTGCCGTCATGGGAGGAATCCCCCGTAGCTCAAACCGTGCTAATGAACGACAGTCACTCACCAGTTCACGCTCACCTTGTAATACGTGCACAGCTAATGCAGTTTGACCATCCTTAAAGGTTGTAAAATCCTGCGCCTTAGCAGAAGGAATGGTTGTATTACGCGTAATAATTTTTTCTACCAGGCCCCCTATGGTTTCTATTCCTAGCGATAGCGGAATAACATCGAGCAACAACATTTCATCGTCTGGTTTATTACCCACTAAAATATCGGCCTGAATAGCTGCGCCGACAGCAACCACCTTATCTGGATCTATTTCCACCAT
>JAUVNZ010000308.1 GCA_030599435.1 Gammaproteobacteria bacterium
AATAGGATAAACGTAATCGCCACATCAAAAATACGGTGCGATAAATGCCCGATGATTCCCAACGGCGGCTGGATGTTATCACGCGATTCTGAATGCAAACAGGTCTGCTTTTTTTCTTAAGTCTACGACTAATTTCAACATCTTCCATTAGTGGCATCTCCTTATAACCACCAATTTGTTTAAATAGATCTCTGGTAATAAAAATTGCCTGATCTCCCGTAGCGATTCCTGTTATTCGAGAACGACAGTTCATCATAAATTCGATAAGTCGAAACATGAAATGATTGCCAGACAGCCGCACATCAAATCTTCCCCAAAACCCACTTGCCTTATCAGCACCATTACCATTGGCACTACAAGTTAAAATATTATTGATGCCATCCGCTGGCAGCAAGGTATCAATGTGTAAAAACAACAATACATCACCTGATGCAATTCTCGCACCGGCATTCATTTGCGCCGCTCGCCCTTGCGTTGAAGCAATAGCAGTATCTGTATATTTTTGCGCAACAGACAAGCTGTTATCGACACTACCGCCGTCTACCACAATAAGCTCGTGACCGGTTTCACGAACCCATTGCATAGCCGGTAACTTTTCCAGAATAGCGGATTCTTCGTTTATGACAGGAATAATGACAGAAACTTTCATAGGCTCTCTTTATGAAATTAGTAATCCTAAAATTTTTTTATAAACTCTGGCAAACTGTTGAAAGCATCTCAGGTGAGTACGAGACACCAAAAGTAGGCGCGTTAGCGAGGCAAAATGAGGCGAAAAAGCGGAGTTTACCAGTAGGCCGTTTCCGCGCGTCCATGCGCTACACGGCATTTGAACGTCCTGTTCATCATAAGTGAGTATTTTGAGCCGAGTTTTCCTCGGTACCCCCTTGTGGGGTGAACCTGTATCGTGCCGCATGAGTGTTTTTCAACTTAGTGCGCCGCCGCAACTACTCCCCTGCCCCGCAGTACAACCAAAACAATGGCCTTTGACGACAATAGGCAAACCAGCAAGATCTTTCCCTACTAAATCACGCAGATGGGGTTTATTTTTTTCTTCGGTTTGCATGGGTAAGGCCAGCATTTGATTAAAATCGCAATCGTAAATGAAACCTTGCCAATCAACACTTAACAAATCACGGCACATTACTGTCGAGAGATTGGAATCCTGATGTGCGCTTATTAACAGATCCATGTAGTCGTTAAACTGCCCTTTCGAAATCAGGGTACTACCAAATCGCTGTATCGGCATGTTAGCCAAAGTTAACAAACGATTAAACACGACGCCGCTTTGATCCAGAAGTTGTTTTTTGTAATCTTGTTCTAACTCGATTTGCGAAGGCGGCAAATAAGGTCCTGTGGGGTTGTAAACCAGATTCAACTCAAGCCCCGTTCCTTCCTGACCATAACCCAATGCGTTAAGTTGTTTTAAACCACTCATACTGCGTTCAAATACGCCTTTACCACGTTGACCATCGACATTTTCTTTTTGATAACACGGTAGTGACGCAGTAATTTGCACTTTATGTTCCGCCAGGAACTCTGCAAGATCTTCCTGACCAGGTTCGCCAAGAATGGTGAGATTGCAACGGTCAATGACCGTAGTACCCATGGCAACTACCGCGGCCACCAATTCACGAAAATGTGGATTCAACTCAGGCGCTCCACCAGTGAGATCCAGCACTTTGACCGATGGCGTTGCTTTAATGTATTCAATTACTGTCTGGATATTGTCCGCATCCATAAGCTCCTTTCGGTTCGGCCCCGCATTCACATGACAGTGCAGGCATTGCTGATTGCAGAGATAACCTAAATTTACCTGTAAAACAGACACCCCTACTCGGGACAGTGGTGGAAATGACGTCTGTTCCAACAATGGCAATGTTTCCAGCATTTATGCTTCGCCTCTTTGTTCGAGCTGATACAACTTTAGATGCAACTTTAATGGGATTCTATAAGTCATACAGAATTAGTTGGTGCTGATTATAAGCAATAGGCAAATCAAAGATGAAACAAATGGTCATAATATAGTCGATTATACAACATTGGATAAATCTACTACATGACCCGCGTGACTTGATGCAATCGACACTACCATGCAAAATGTCATGCAAACTGTTGCCTGCTTTGAGACAATGACGACCACAGATAGACGCTTGTCTTACTTAGTTGTTACGAGAAGATTGTTACGAGAACACCTGTTACCGAATCATGTTGTACGATAGGTCAAATAACAGGTCTTAACTAGCATCTCTTAACTTACAAGGATCCAAGGAAACAAGCATTGCCAAAGCCTTCCCTGCCAAGTGATGACGAGCTCATCCCAAAACTGTTAGAAAAAGACGAAATTGCCTATAACCAGGTTGTCAGCGCCTATCATGGGCTAATGGTCCATTTCGCCAGAGCCATCGTAGGCGAGGCAATTGCTGATGAAGTTGCCCAGGAAGCCTGGGTCGCCGTTCTCAGGGCACTACCCAAATTTCAGCGCCGCTCAAGCCTGAAGACCTGGATATTGCGTATCGTCAGCAATACCGCCAAAAGTCGCCTACGGCACGAGTCTCGCTCCGTCAGTCTGGATGACAAGCTTGATCAACCCATTGTTGACCCTTCACGCTTCAATCCCAACTCCCACTGGGCCAACCCACCTAAAATGTGGCATGGAGATACACCCGAAGCGCTGCTGGCCAGCACCGAATTACGCACATGTATTGATAGAGCATTAGATGCGTTACCCCCCATGCAACGTGCAGCAGTGACC
>JAUVNZ010000180.1 GCA_030599435.1 Gammaproteobacteria bacterium
CCATTTTGATAACCGGGTTCAATCTTCACCGCAGTATGCGCGCGCGATGTCGTTGCGCCACCAATGAGTAGCGGGATGTTCATATCCAGGCGCTGCATCTCAGAAGCAATGTGTGACATTTCTTCCAGGGACGGTGTAATTAAACCGGACAGGCCAATGATATCGACATTGTGTTCTTTGGCGGCATCGAGAATCTTCTGTGCAGGCACCATAACGCCCAGGTCAATAATTTCAAAATTATTGCACTGCAGTACCACACCAACAATATTTTTGCCGATGTCGTGCACATCGCCTTTGACGGTGGCCATAAGAATCTTACCGGCGGATTGGGTGGTGCCGTCTTTTTCTGCTTCGATAAAAGGCAGTAAATGAGCCACGGCTTTTTTCATCACCCGCGCGCTTTTTACTACTTGTGGCAGGAACATTTTACCATCGCCGAATAAATCGCCTACTACATTCATGCCATCCATGAGCGGACCTTCGATCACCTGAATAGGACGATCGAAACTTAAACGTGCCTCTTCGGTGTCTTCTAAAACAAACGTATCGATTCCTTTGACCAGGCCGTGTTCCAGCCGTTTGGCCACGGGCCATTTTCGCCATTCAAGATCTTCTTTTTTCTTTTCTTTGCCACCACTTTTGAATTGGTCTGCAATTTCTAACAGGCGATCGGTAGCGTCTTCACGACGATTAAGTACCACGTCTTCTACACGTTCGCGCAATTCTTCGGGAATCTCGGCGTACACTTCTAGCATACCGGCATTGACGATGCCCATGTCCATGCCGGCTCCGATGGCGTGATACAGGAATACAGAGTGAATGGCTTCGCGTACCGGGTTGTTGCCACGGAAGGAGAACGACACGTTGGACACGCCGCCTGAAATCAGTGCGTGTGGTAATGTTTCTTTAATTTTTCGAGTGGCTTCGATGAAGTCCACCGCATAGTTATTGTGTTCTTCAATACCTGTTGCGATAGCGAAGATATTTGGATCAAAGATAATATCTTCCGGTGGGAAACCTACTTCGTTGACCAATATCTCATAGCTGCGTTTGCAGATTTCCACCTTGCGTTCAAATGTGTCAGCCTGGCCGGTTTCATCGAAGGCCATGACCACCACAGCGGCACCGTATTTGCGACACAAGTTGGCATGATGCAGGAAGGCTTCTTTGCCTTCCTTCATCGAAATAGAATTGACAATACCTTTGCCCTGGATGCACTTAAGTCCGGCTTCGATAATTTCCCATTTGGAGGAATCCACCATGACGGGGATGCGAGAAATGTCAGGCTCGGATGCGACCAGGTTCAGGTAAGTGGTCATGGCTGCCTTGCCGTCGAGCATGGCTTCGTCCATGTTGACGTCGATCACCTGCGCGCCGTCTTCTACCTGTTCGCGGCACACGCTTAGCGCTTCGTCGTATTGTTCTTCGAGTACCAGGCGTTTGAATTTGGCCGAACCTGTCACGTTGGCACGTTCACCGACGTTAACGAACAGACTATCAGCACCGATGTTTTGCGGTTCCAAACCAGAGAGACGACATTCCACAGGAAGGTCTGGTTTCTGGCGAGGCGAAACGTCCTTGACCACCTCAGCAATGGCCTTGATAAAATCAGGTGAGGTGCCACAGCATCCACCGACGATATTAAGAAAGCCGCTTTGTGCCCACTCCTTGATGTGCCCGGCCATATTTTCCGGCGTATCGTCGTAACCGCTTTCGGCCAATGGGTTAGGCAGACCCGCGTTGGGATGCACGTTGACATTCATGTTGGCAATGCGGCTCATTTCTTCCACGTAAGGGCGCAATTTGTCTGGGCCAAGGGCACAGTTGAGCCCGATACTGATCGGGTTAATGTGGACCAGAGAGTTATAAAAGGCCTCGACAGTTTGTCCAGTCAGGGTGCGGCCTGATTCGTCGGTAATGGTGCCGGAAATCATTACTGGCCACTTGCGGCCCTGTTCCTCGAAGAAGGTTTGCACTGCGAAGATGGCTGCTTTGGCGTTTAGGGTATCGAAAATAGTCTCGATGAGAATGATGTCGACGCCACCTTCAGTGAGCCCACGGGTGGCCTCACTGTAGGTTTCAACTAAAGCATCAAAAGTAATGTTGCGGAAACCTGGATCATTAACATCCGGCGAGATTGAGCAGGTCTTGCCAGTAGGGCCCAGCACGCCGGCCACGAAGCGGGGTTGTTCCGATGTGGAAAATTTATCTGCTGCCTCGCGGGCCAGTTTTGCACCAGCGACGTTAAGCTCGTGCACCAACTCCTGCATGCCATAATCTTCCATCGAAACCGCGGTGGAATTGAAGGTGTTGGTCTCTATAATATCCGCACCGGCGGCCAGATATTGTTCGTGAATATCTTTAATAATGTGCGGTTGGGTCAAACTCAGCAGGTCATTGTTGCCTTTGATGTCAGAAGGCCAATCAGCAAAACGCCCGCCACGGTAATCGGCTTCCTCCAGCTTGTGGCGCTGGATCATGGTGCCCATGGCGCCATCCAGAATGAGGATGCGTTTTTCCAGTTGCTGTTCTAACTGTGAAATGGTGTTGCTCATTTAAGATGTCCGGCCCTAATTGCTACTGTTTGATATTATGGCCGCGCATTTTAGCACCGGATGCCTGTAAAGGCTTGGTTTTAGCAGGATGTAGCGGGATAAAAT
This sequence comes from Gammaproteobacteria bacterium, assembly GCA_030599435.1. The sequence goes on from JAUVNZ010000180.1 coordinate 2,661, forward strand.
ACTGTCTGAAGACAGTTGGTTAACACTGCTCCCAGGGCAGATTATGGTAGCGCCAGCCACCGAGGGTTGATCGATGGTGCTCTTCATCCAATTCGCCCTCAAAACCTTCCAGCACGTTGTAGACGTCGGGGAAGCCTGCTTCCACCAAAACTTCGCCAGCTTCCTGGGAGCGTTTGCCGCTTCGGCAGATGAGGACTACTGGTGCGTTGTCTTCCTTGTGGTGGCTAAGGCCGCCCAGCATGAGCTGGCGCACCTGGGGAGCGAAATGCTCGTTGATTGTCCAGTCTGGTTCATCGATCCATGCCAGGTGTACAGCACCTTTGGGGTGGCCTACAAACAGGAATTCCATAGAGGATCGAACGTCGACGAGCACGGCGCTGGGGTTAGCTTCCAGTAATTCAAAGGCCTCTTTGGGTGTAAGTCCTTTGACGGTATTTTCGCTCATGATGCTAGTTCCCTGAGTTTGTGTACGTTAGATTATATGCCAATAAAATAAATTTATGAATAGATGGTGATGAATAAGTACACCACCAATTCATGTTTAATGCCCACCCCACTAAAGTCTAGTTGAAAGGGTACACTATGCGGCCATGAATGCCCTCGAAAATTCGGTTTCCAGATCACTGTTAACGCCACCCAAGTCGTTGATGCGACCAGTGGGGCGCGCCATCAAAGATTTCGACATGATTCGTGAAGGTGACCGACTATTAGTCGGTGTTTCTGGCGGCAAAGACTCGCTTTCTTTATTACATATTCTGCGTCACTTGCAAAGTTATGCACCGGTTCGTTTTGAGTTAGCAGCAATGACGGTTGATCCACAGGTGGAAGGTTTTGATCCATCAGATCTTAAAACCTACATGGCCGAATTGGGCATTCCCTATTTTTACCAGTCCTCTGCGATTGAGGCGCGAGCGAAAGACCAAATGGGCAATGATTCATTTTGTGCGTTTTGCTCTCGTATAAAACGTGGCGTTATGTATCGTACTGCGCGTGAAGAGGGGTACAACGTACTTGCGCTTGCTCAGCATCTCGATGATCTTGCCGAGAGTTTTTTAATGTCGGCTTTCCATGGCGGTCAGTTACGCTCCATGAAAGCGCATTATGAAAATGACAGTGGTGATGTGAGAATTATTCGACCACTGGTTTATGCGCGCGAGCGACAAACAGCTTCCTTCGCAATGGAAGCAGGATTGCCCGTAATTCCTGATAGCTGCCCTGCCTGTTTTGACAAACCAACTCAACGTCAGCATATGAAAGAACTGTTGGCTAGCGAAGAGACAAGTAATAAGGGTTTGTTCAAGAGTTTATTAACGACTCTTAAACCGTTGATGGACTCCAGTTATTACTCGTCGACACGTTCATCAACGGGCGAAGGTTAATAATGTTGCGTACGTTTTTCGCTAAAATGTTGCTGCGAGTCATTTCCTGGTTTCCGCTTTCAGTAGCGCATGGGTTAGGCAGATTATTGGGTAGAGTTTTTAATAGTTATTCAAATGAACTAAGCAGTATTACGCGCAGAAATATTGAATTGTGTTTTCCAGAAATGAATGCGCAGAAGGTAGATGAA
>JAUVNZ010000115.1 GCA_030599435.1 Gammaproteobacteria bacterium
ACCACATCAACCGATTCATCTTCCAGCGGAATCTCCTGTGCACCAGAGAGCCCAAATGTCACATTAGCTAGATCTGTAATCTGCAGGTTTTTTCCATGAGCGATCTCATCAACTTCCAGCGCGGTGATTTTGCGACCGACTCCCGAGCTGGCAATGTTGCGGGTGATTTCTGCACTGCCACAGCCCAGTTCCAGAATATGTTTGTTATCGAGTGATAACAGACGATTGTATATTTCGGGCTCTGGACAGTTAACATCGATGTGTTCTGCAGCTATTTTCATTTATCACCAACCTCTTTTTTTATTTCGAGTCGTATTGTAGCAGTTAGAAAACTGAAAGCTGACCCCGGATTTTGTATTAATCCTGTTCCTGCCTGAATCCCTTCTTTATACTGTTTTCATGAACGAAGAAGAAACAAAACCTGCCCTGACTATTGAGAACTCGCCACAAGAGGCCTGGCGCCAACTTTTCAGAACAATCGAAGGACGCATCCTGTTTCTTGGCATCTTTATTGCGCTCACCGGTCTCATCGTCATGGGGGTGGTCGCTTTCTGGTCACCTCAAACCTCACAAATGATCGGCACCATGACTATTTTTAATATAATCTTTGGTCGTGCCGTGTCCCTCTCCATAGGCTATGCCGGCGGTTACGGCCACGCTCTCGTGATAGCGGTGAATATGTGGGTGGAGACGGTGCTGGTATTGTTGTTTTATCCCATATTCGTATTTAGCATGCGCAAGTTGGTAGTGTTCCCTAAACTTAAACGCTTTCTTGATCGCACAAGCGCAGCTGCGGAACGCCACTACGATAAGGTGCGGCGATACGGCATCATTGGACTCTTTGTCTTCGTCTGGTTTCCCTTCTGGATGACCGGGCCGGTGGTGGGCAGCGCCATCGGTTACCTGCTGGGCTTTCCTGCCTGGCTGACGATGTCGGTTGTACTTACCGGCACATACATCGCCATGGGAGCCTGGGCCTACCTGATGTACGACCTGCATAGCCGCGCTGCTGTCTTAGGCTCCTGGGCACCGGCGCTCATTATTGGCCTGCTCATCATCTTTATCCTTGCCGGCCACTGGCTTAATCGGCGTGGGAAAGGCCAACAACAGCCAGGTGGTAACAACACACGAAATAAAGAAAATAAACAATTGCGGGATGATGAGCAAGGAGACGGCGACCAGGAAGAGTCAAGCCCCAGAGTTTAATGGATGATTTTACTTACCAATAGCATGCACTGCATCTGCGAAGTGCTGGGTAATGCTGGTAATGTGATTACTCACGCGTCTTACCCAGCGTACGGCTTCAAGTCTTTCTGTGCCTTCGGGCACGTCTATACGGCCTTCGGCGATTTGTTCCATGACCTGTACACGATAGTCTTTCACCTTTACAGTAATGTCGTTACTGGTTTGCTGAGTTAGTGTGACAGCTTCATTCCACTTATTGTCATTAACCTGTTGCATCATTTGTAATAGGCCGCTAATGAGTAAGTAACTAACCTCTTTTAAGGCGGCCTCTTCCCTTGCTGTAACGGCCCTTTGTTCTTCTTCAATGCAGCGATCATGCAAGCGTTGCAAATGGTCCAGTGTATGAATCATTGCGAGCAGGCGTTCCCAGTCTGTACTTTCACCGGACTTGAGATGCAGCTGGTCGATATACATATGGGTTTTATCCAGTTCGGTATCCAGTTGATGCAAGTCGGTGCGTTTACCATTTTTTAGATCTCCCAACATGGCCAGCACATGTTGGAACAATGCCTGCATTTGTTCACTAATGGAGGTATGCGCGGCATTTAATGCCAGGCTGGGTTGCTCTAACAATGCCGGGTTCAAACGTTGGGTAAACGGGGGGGCTTTTTCACGAACCAGCTTTTGCATGAAACGGGCAAACTGCGAAGTAAATGGGAGCACAATGGCTACACCTAAAATATTAAAAGTGGTATGAAAGGCGACCAGGCCAATCTCAGCATTGGCCAACAAACTACCAGGCGCCAACTTTTCCCACAACATGATATAAGGTGTAAGTATTATGAGCGCAAAAATGCCCGTAAAAAAATTATAAATCACATGGGAGTAACCGGTGCGGCGCACATCCACTGAACCACCGATGGTGGCCAGGGCGGCAGTTACGGTAGTGCCAATATCCATACCGATAACCATGGCGGCGGCCTGTTCAAAACTGATCAAGCCGGTAAATAATGCAGTCAATGCGGTGGCCACACCGGCACTGGAAGATTGAGTAACAACAGTAAACAACATGCCAATCAGCACGAGTTTAATCCGACCAATAAACGTATCAGCTGGCAATTCGGCAAAAAAAGCGGCCCCTTGTAAATCTGCCATACCCTCTTGCATAAACGTTATGCCAACAAAGATAAGACCAAAGCCCGCCATAGCATGGCCGGCATGGGCAGCGCGGCCTTTGGCAAACAAGCGTAACAACGCGCCAAGCAATATTACCGGCAGCACCAATGTGGAAAGTTTTAACTTGAAGCCGAGTAAGGCCACCATCCAACCGGTGATAGTGGTGCCAATGTTGGCGCCAAAAATAATCCCCAGGGATTCAGAAAAACTCAGTAAACCTACACTGACAAAACCCACGGCAGCAACGGTGGTGGCACTGGATGATTGCAAGATGGCAGTACTCACGGCACCGGTCATGGCACCCGAGAGCGGGCTATGTGTAAAGCGCATCAGAGCCTTACGTATGACATTACCGGCTAATGCACGCAACCCGTCTGTCATAACAATCATACCGAGTAGAAATAACCCCAGGCCACCAAATGTTTGTATGACTGTTTGCATATTATTTAAAACCCTATCCACCCGTCATTACGAGTAGGTAAGAAAACTGGCGACGGATATTGTATTTTATTCTCCCTGCCCTTTACTCTACCTCAACATCGTTAGTGTGCTCTATCCCTGATTGTTAGCTTACAACGGGGTCTACTAGTTTGCTTTCTTATATTTACCCTGTTCCAATTCCTGACTACGTAAGTAATCTTCATAAGAGCCGCGGAAATCTACGATGCCTGTTGGTGTCATTTCGATAACGCGTGTCGCTAATGAAGACACGAACTCACGGTCATGACTGACGAAGATTAATGTACCGGGATAATTTTCCAGGGCCAGGTTCAGTGATTCAATAGATTCCATATCCAGATGGTTAGTCGGCTCATCCATTAACATAACATTAGGATGCTGCAGCATTAATTTGCCGAACAACATACGGCCCTGCTCACCACCGGAAATGACTTTAACGGATTTTTCTATGTCATCCTGAGAAAATAACAAACGACCGAGTGTGCCGCGGATAAGCTGCTCATCATCACCTTTATTGGCCCATTGACCCATCCAGTCTATCAGGCTCATGTCCTGTTCAAAGTCAGCCGCGTGATCCTGCGCATAGTAACCAATCTCTACATTCTCCGACCACTTCACCTTGCCAGCAGTTGGCTCCAGTTCACCGACCAGGCATTTTAACAAGGTAGATTTACCGATACCGTTCTGGCCGATAACGGCTATGCGTTCGCCTACTTCTATCATCATGCTGAGATCAGTAAACAAGTCTTCATCAAAACCTTTACCCAGGCCTTCTAACTCCAGTGCCAGGCGGTGCAGCTTTTTCTTCTGGTCAAAGCGAATGTACGGGTTTTGGCGGCTTGATGGTTTGACTTCTTCCAGTTGAATTTTGTCTATTTGCTTGACGCGGGAAGTTGCCTGTTTTGACTTTGAGGCATTGGCTGAGAATCGACTGACAAAAGACTTCAGTTCAGCAATCTGCTCTTTTTTCCTGGCATTATTGGCCAGCATCTTTTCTTTTGCCTGCGTTGCAGCCGTCATGTATTCATCATAGGAACCCGGGTACACGCGTATTTCACCGTAGTCCAGATCCGCCATATGGGTACAGACGCTATTCAGAAAATGTCTATCATGAGAAATGATAATCATGGTGCATTTACGTTCGTTTAACACCCCTTCCAGCCAGCGAATGGCATTGATGTCGAGGTTGTTAGTGGGTTCATCCAGCAGCATGATATCGGGCTCAGAGAATAAAGCCTGCGCCAGTAATACACGTAATTTCCATCCGGGTGCCACTTCGCTCATGGGGCCGTTATGCTGTTCAATGGGGATACCCACACCCAGCAGCAAATCGCCAGCGCGAGCCTCGGCAGTGTAACCATCCATCTCTGCAAATTCAGATTCCAGTTCAGCGGCCCGCATGCCGTCTTCTTCGGTCATCTCCGGGTTGGCATAAATCGCATCGCGCTCTGACTTAACCGCCCACAGCTCTTCATGCCCCATGATCACCGTGTTCACCACGGTGTATTCTTCGTAAGCAAACTGATCCTGCTGCAATTTACCGATACGCTCGTGCGGGTCTTTTGAGACATTGCCGGACGTGGGCTCCAGGTCGCCCCCCAGAATTTTCATGAAGGTAGATTTACCACAGCCATTGGCGCCGATCAGGCCATAGCGCTTTCCATCGCCAAACTTAACAGAGACATTTTCAAACAGCGGTTTAGCACTAAACTGGATGGTGATATTTGCAGTTGTTAACATTGTTTTATTTCGTATGTAATTATGTTGATTGTGGTGATAAAAAGCACGGCTGTTTAACAGACTAGTCTTTCCGGCGAATGCCGGAATCCAGTGGCTTTAACGTCTAATAGCATCAAAAACTTACTGGATACTGGCATACGCCGGTATGACGGTTAAGTCGGAGAAAGTTACGCTTCCAAATTAAGCTGCACTTTTGGAACGATTACCCGAACGATTCTGGTTGTTCGAGCGTCCCCTGGAAGCCGGACGCTTATTTTTCCACGATGATGAACCTTTGTTCCCACCAGGCCGTCTGTTTCTGCCTTTGGGCTGCTGCCTGCCACGTCCATTGATTATGGGTTCCGCTCTGATAGAAGGATCGACCTCAAAACCTTCTATTACATCTTTGGGAATATCACGTTTTATCAGGCGCTCGATATCTTTAAGCAGCTTCAGTTCATCGACACATACCAATGACATGGCTTCACCTTCATTGCCAGCCCGACCCGTGCGTCCGATGCGGTGGACATAATCTTCCGAGATATTGGGTAGTTCATAGTTAACCACGTGTGGCAACTGGTCAATATCCAGTCCGCGTGCGGCAATGTCCGTGGCAACCAGTACGCGCACTTTGCCAGATTTAAATTCCGCCAGCGCCCTGGTGCGAGCTCCCTGGCTCTTGTTGCCGTGAATGGCGGCTGCACTGATGCCGTCCTTGCCCAATTGCTCTGTAAGGCGATTGGCACCGTGCTTGGTACGTGTAAAGACCAGCACCTGTTTCCATTCATTCGAGCCGATCAGGAATGAAAGCAGTTCACGTTTACGGCTTTTATCTACCGGGTGAACAACCTGTGTGACTGTTTCTGAAGCAGTATTGCGTCGGGCTACTTCAATCAGTACGGGTGACTTGAGTAGACTATCTGCCAGTCGCTTAATATCATTGGAGAAGGTGGCTGAGAATAGCAATGTCTGCTTCTCTTTGGGTATCAGTGCCAGTACCTTCTTGATGTCGTGGATAAAACCCATGTCGAGCATACGGTCGGCTTCATCAAGCACCAGGATATCTATCTTTGAAAGATTGACCGATCGCTGACCGACGTGATCCAGCAATCTTCCC
>JAUVNZ010000009.1 GCA_030599435.1 Gammaproteobacteria bacterium
AAGTCATCAACGAAAAAGGGGTCAGCTGACCCCTTTTTTTTGTGCGGTCCAAATTGTAAGCTGTTTATTACGGTATTATTCCCGATGTTCGGGATATGTTGGTGCTCATGCAAAATAAAGAGTGCTATCAAGTTCCTGTGCTGTTCTATGTTGCGAGTTAAAGGTGATTGTTGATTATGAGTAAAATGATCTTGAAATGGTTGTTACTGGCTGCCCTGCTGAGTTGGGTTGTGAGCCAGGTACAGGCCGCTGATGGGGTTGAGGGAAAAGCCACACAAAAGGGTGGGGAGAAGGGTGGAGCGCCATCGTCAACAAGAACTGCGACGAATGCGGATAAAGGCCTTGATTACATCGCTATCGTCGGTGGTGAACGCATTGGGATGAATTACTATATCGGCACTTTGCGCGAGGGGATGCGTGAGCGATTTTATCACGGCAAAACACCTGAGGGTGAATTAAAGAAGTATCGAAAAGAGGTTGCTGAACAGCTGGTATCACGTTTGTTATCAATTCAGGAAGCAAAACGTCGCGGGTTAAAACCCAATTCGGAAGCGGTAAGAAAAGCCATTGAGGCTTTCGATGCAAAGTATAAAGATGATCCAAAATGGTCCAAGGCACGTGAAAGGGTGCTTAAGCAGCTGAAGGAAAAATTGCAGGGAGACAGTCTGGCAGAGTTGCTTGAGAAGCAGATCCGTTCTGTGTCGGCTCCAAATAAGAGTGAACTACGACATTATTACGAGACGCACAAGGATCTCTTTACAACTCCGGCTCGCGAGCGGGTATCATTGATATTATTAAAAGTTGATCCTTCTTCAGGTGGCAAGGTGTGGGAGCAGGCAAGCAAGGAAGCCAATAATATTCTGGAGAGAATAAATAAGGGCGCGGATTTTGCGGATATGGCGCGAATTCATTCAGGCGATGAATCTGCTCAGAATGGGGGTGACATGGGTTATGCTCATTCGGGAATGCTGGGCAAAATTGCGCAGAGTGTGCTTAATCTTATGGAGCCTGGAGAAGTGTCGTCACCAGTGGTTCTTTTGGAAGGCGTTGCCTTGTTTCGCCTGGAGAGTCGTGTGAAGTCTGTACTAAATCCTCTGCAATCAGTAAGAGAACGTGCGTCAAGCTTGTACCAACGTGATAGGGGTGAGCAAGCCTGGAAAGAATTGCTTGCTAGGCTGCAGGCTAAAACAAAAATTGAATACAACGATGCGCCCTGGAAATAATGCCCTGTACTTTCAGGCGGTGGCTTTATAGTTAAGCTATGTTGTGTGTTTTAGACGGGACTATTGTAGCTATAGTGTATAAGGGCAGAGGTAGTGGGGTAATTTAAGATGTGGGGAGGTGTGCAAAATCAATTTTGCAGCTCTGGGTTTTCTAGGAGTAATTTTGTAAAAGCGTTTTTTGTGCAGGTGATTCCCACGACGTTGGGGTGTTGTATAGCCATGTTCGTTAAGAAACCCGGCTGGCCAGGAAAAGTGTTATTACGGACTGTAGTGGGTTGTGTGACTGCATCCATTCTAGTGGTTTCTGGCAGTGCCAATGCTTTGTTTGGAAGTTTTATGCCTTTGAACCTTTCTGGTTCTTTGAAATATAGCTATGGGTATTTAACTGCAGGGGGCGCGGAGTCTGAAACAACAACTCTGACGGGAACTCTCAATGCGGCGGGTTATATCTGGCAGCCCTGGTTTGCAACGACTTCTGCAGCATTGAACCTGGGGTTATCTAATACTGAGACGACTTCACGCAGTTCTGATTCGACATCAACGTCCGGCTCGTTTAATTTGGGTATTTTTCCCCGTAGCCGTTTTCCCTTTTCATTGAATTACTCCGTTTCAGACAGCCGTATCGATGCATTCTCTGAAGCGACTCAGGATACAGGTACTTCCACCTATACGATCAGCCGATTAACCTTGCGGCAAATTTATGAGGGACGAAGAAGTCGGCGCTCAATTGGGTCGCGTACCAGCCTCTGGTATTCAACAACAGATTACGATTCCAACAATGTTGAGTCTGAAAGTGAATCGATGGGTTTGGAATATAAGATCAGGCTTGTGCCACATAATTTCTCAGTGTCAGCAAGTCGTTCTTCAAGCAGTTCCAGCGACTCTTCTTTGAAGCCATTAACGGATGTAGCAAGCATAAACCACACGTATACGCCTGATTCTGATTTAGGGGTGACCAACCTGGTCTCAGCGGTAAAAATAAACGATGGAACAGGCGATAATAAAAACTCTATTTCACAAATCTCGAGTAATTTTTTCTGGCGCCCGGAACATCGTGCTGTCAATGTTAATGGCGGGGTTCGCGTTACTGAAAGTGAGACCTTGTCCCAGGGAGTGAGTACGGAGCAAAAAAGTTTGAATACGAATATGGGTTTGAGTTATCGATTGACACGTCGTTTGAATGTAGGTGCAAGTATGGCGTTGGGTTCTTCAGATCTTGGAGATACCCAGACACTCTCAACGACTCAAGCGGTTCGTTTAAACTATAACTCCAGGCGTAGCCAAATTGTCGGGTTCAGTTACAATTGGCAGTGGGGCGTCAATGCAAGCAATTCAGATGCTCGCACCGATGATGGCATTACTGAGACGACAACGTCAGTACAGACAACTGGGATGCAGTTGGGACATTCAGGTTCTAGGAACTGGACGCCGGGTAAAAATTCATCGATTTCTTTAAATCTGTCCCAGGCAGGCAATGTGAATAGGAGTTCTGAAAACGACGAGATTTCAAGGGGGATTAATCATGGCGCAGGCCTGTCATGGAATCGTCGCAGCCGTTCCGGAGCATTATATGGTAACTTGCAGCTTTCTGATTCGCGATCCTATGGTCAGCAGGACTCTGAATTCCAACATCTTAACGCATCGATTTCTCAGGATGTGGCCATTAGCCGACTAAGCAGTTTTGCAGGAACCGTGGGTTATACAGACAGCCGGCAGAAAACCATTTCTGATATTCCCGGGGTATCTACGTCAAGTATTAACCGTTTCGCCAGAGCCAATTTTTCATATCGCCATGACAGGCCATTTGGTTTTTACAATATGCATTTTTCCTCAAGGCTAACGGGTAGTAAAATAATCGATAGTTTTAATCCGGAGACCCTCTGGGACTGGGATAATCGACTCCGATATCGCCTTGGATTGCTGGATACCACACTAAGTTTGCGTATAATCGAGAGTGCAGGGGGTCAAGTATCAAAATCGCTGTATTTTCAGGCTTCTCGCAGTTTTTAATGGTAAGGATGTGGGGTAAGATGGTTCTTTAGCCAACTACAAAGCTAATTAATATGATGAATTTTTATAATGATCTGAAAAGATCGGGTTCAGTAAAGATGGAGGGGATCTATGTATAAGTCAGCATTGATTGGCTTGCTGGGCATGATGGCTACGCTCGCATTGCCACAGGCTGCTCAGGCAGAATATGCGGATGTGGTTATCAACAACTACTCAGATGCCGCTGGAATGCGGCCAGCTGTATTCCCGCATTGGTATCACCGTATTCGTTTCCGCTGTAAGGTTTGTCACGCGGATCTTGGTTTTAAATTCAAAGCAGGTGGCAACAAGATCACCATGGCCAAGATTATAGACGGTAAATTCTGTGGCGCATGTCATAACGGGGAAATTTCATGGTCAGTTGAAAACTGCGGTATGTGTCATTCGGGTGCCCCGGGAACACCGACACAAATCCATGGCAGTACAGTCCAGCGTTTGGTAGCACCAACGTATAAATCACTGGACAAGAAAGCCAAGTAAGCTGACAAGGGGGGATATAATGAATATAAAGCACTTCTTCCTGGTAGTGGCCATTGCGTTGGTATTACCAGTAGCTGGAATGAATGCTGAGGCTGCTAAACAGCCAGCAAAAGCGGCTAAACCTGCAAAGGCTAAGGTCAGTGGGGCGAATACGTTTAATCGATTGCTGAAAAAAGAGAAAGTACGAAATTTGGCACCTGCTGAAGATGGTATTCACGATGCTAGTAGTGACAGCACAAACGTATTGCAACCACCATTGATTGCATATGATGGTTTACCAAAAACTGAGTTTGGCAACTATGTGGATTGGGTAAAATCTTTGGACAAGGGGCTATTGAAGCCTCGTTATGATCGATTTGATCCAGCTATTGAGCCGCTGGTGATGGATCTGAACATTGTGCGTGAAGTGAAAGCTTCCATGCCCGATGTGGTATTTCCACATAAACCACATACTCAATGGCTACATTGCTCTAATTGCCATCCAAAAATTTTCATACCGCAGAAAAATGCCAACGTAATGCCCATGTCGGCGATTTTACTAGGGACTAAATGCGGAGTTTGTCATGGCAAGGTAGCGTTTCCTATCACGACAAAATCGTGTAGGAAATGCCACTCCAAAGCAAAGCCAAAAAATTGGAAGCCACCAAAAAGTAAGGCAAGTCTTAAGACTCCGTGGCGCTGAAGTAGTTGTTGAATCGTAGGATTATCCTGCTTGATGAGTAACATACAAAACGCAGTGCAGGACGAATGGCCTGTACTGCGTTTTAAGTTTTAACTAGATAGTTTCAATTAGTGTATGCGAGCCTGATTTAAGTTTAGCCAAACTTGTATATATAGGGATACTAAATGTCTTTACATCGTTTTTTAATCTTGCATGTGCTTGTGGCGGCGATCGCCCTGGTGTTAGTTTCTTGTGGTGGTCAACCGGTGCAACCGGAAGTGCAGGACAAGGTTGTTGAGCCTGTTGAGCCTGTTGAACCGGCTATCGAAATAATTCCTCGCAAGAACCTGGATGAGCCCAGGATAGCTATGGAGCCTCTTCCTGCGGATGAACCCATAGGTGAGCCAGCGGAAGAACTTAAGATATCTGAGGAAACAGTTTCCGAAGAGGTGAAAGACCAAGCGCCTGTAAAAGAAATAAATGATTCTGAAGATAAGCTAAAAGAAGAAGTTTCATCCCCGGTAGCGGCACCAGTTGAAGTCCCGGCTCAAATACCTACACAAATACCAACACAAAAAACTCAAGCGCCGTCTCCTGCGACAGATACGGCGCCAATTTCAATGCCTACAGATCCGAACACTTTTATTGTCACTGTAGGTTTGAAGGCAGCACCACACCCATCTTTTGGTAAGGGCCATGCCATGGGTTTTTTGATAAATGGCGTGTCAGGAAAACAGTTGGTACTGGAGCGAGGAAAATCTTATACGTTTGATATACGCACAGATCCAAAACACGATGTTTATTTGTCCAAAAAAGTTATTGGTTGGGGTAGTGCTCCGATTGCTGAAGGCGTGACGGGAGCGTATACCTATAAAGGTAAAATGATATTTAGCCCGGGTAGTTCAACCCCAGATAACGTTTATTACTCATGCCGAAATCATCCTCACATGGGTGCACTTATCCAGATAGTAAATCCGGGCGAGAAAGCTAAAGCAATAAAACAATCAACCACATCTTCTCCTGCTGCCGCTGCAATAAAATCATTAAGCTCCAAGGGTATGGAGTCCAATGTTACGGCCTCCAAGGTAAAACAAAAATTAATGTTTGCCGAAATGATGTCAAATTCCAAAGGTTCGAAGCGCGTTCTTGCCAGTCAAAATAGTGAGGCGAAGCGATTGCTCAATAATGCAAAATCTCTGATTTCGAAAGGGCGTAAAAAGTCTCTTGCAGGAGAATTGCCTGAAGCACTAGCATTAGCTGACAAGTCATTGAAAATGATGAGCGAGGCCACGCGTTTGGTACCAGGTGTGGAAGAAATGGCGCAGTTGGCTGAAAATTACAAATTGTCGCTTACCGGGATTCGTGATTATCAAAAATCACATAAGGATAATCTGGCGCGATTAGAGAAATTAGGCGCAGTATCTGATGATGCTCGTTACGATGAAGCAGAAGTAGCTAAAAAATTATCAGCTGCGCAGAAATTGGCGGACAATAAAAACTATATGCGTGCAAATGTTCTTTTAAGTGAGGTTCAAAAGACAATTACAGTGGCGCTACACAAGATGCTAGATTCCAGCACTATTGTTTACGATTTAAATTTTGCGACGGCAGCTGATGAATATAATTATGAATTAAAGCGTTTTATTAGTTATGAAGAGTTGATACCCGTAGCGATTGAAGCGAAAAAACCTGCACCTGGTGCTATCAAACTTATGCACAGTTTTTATGAGAAAGCCCGCAAACGACGTGATCAGGCTGTAGCTAGAGCGGCAGAAGGTAAGTACGGTGATGCAATAGCAATGCTACAGCAGGCAACTAAAACTGTCCGACGGGCATTGCGAATGGTAGGTGTGATGCAATAGCGCATTGCAATGGATGAGTAATAATAAGTAAGCTCCCGGTAATTTTGATTTAAAGTTTTACATGTGTTTATTAAAAAGTAGTCATATTAAAATGAGATTGAATTATTTTTCTTTGCGGCAAGTGGTTCATGTGGCGTTTGCACTAATGCTTTCTTTTTATATCAGCAATATTGTTGCTGATGAAGGCGGAGGGCATTATCAGTTGCATGGCGATGTCGTACCAATACAAAAAGACGGTATCCATGATCCTGAGAATGCGGCTGTCAGTATTTTGCAACCTCCTGCAGACGCAATGAAAGATTTTCCTCGCGATAAGCGTGGAGTTATTAACTGGGTGGAAACTCTGGATAGTGGTGTGATTGCGCCGCGTACCGGAGTGTCAGGCTCAGAAAAAATGCATTCAGTTGATTTTGATGTGATATTTAAAAATACTGCATCTATGCCTTATGTGCGTTTTCCGCATTTACCTCATACGAAATGGTTAACCTGTAAGAATTGTCATCCGGCTATATTCCTGCCTCAACGGGGTGGCAATTTCATTACCATGGCTTCCATTATTGAAGGCGAATTCTGTGGCGTTTGTCATGGCAAAGTTGCTTTCCCACCATTGGAGTGTAATCGATGTCACAGTGTTGCCCGCGACAACGTTGGGCTTCGCTAGTTCGGGCTTTTCAACCTGGCGAAAAACCCGGGCTAATATCGAAGCTATATTTTTTATCCTTCCATGTTTTACTCGTGGTGTTTCTAGTTGGCTGTAGTATGGCCGAGCTGGAAAAATTAGCCACTGAAAATGATTACAAAAAAGCAAACACCTATCGAGAGACTACCCCTTCCCAAAAAGTGGGAGATGAACTCCTGTCTCCTGAATCTATTATCATGGGCGGCCGCCACTCTTTGGGCGGCTATGCTGGACAGTTTCAACGGGTGATGATCGGCAATGAAGATGAAATAAAATTGATAGAACCTGTAGCTGTCGGTGGTGTGGAAGGCCTGCTTTACATTGTGGATGCGGGCGCAAAAATTGTTTACAAATATGACTTATCTATAGATGAAATTGTGCCTGTTAAAGACATCGCAGTTCACTTTAAAGGCAATATGGGAAATATTTATGTAGCAAAGGATCGCTCTTTTTATATTGTTGACTCTATAGGTAAACAGGTTTTACATTTTAGTGAAATGGGAGAACTGAAAACCCGATTTCAGGATTATGCCAACCTTTCTCGCCCGATCGATGTTCTTGTGGATGAAGAGAACGGTGACGTGATGGTGGCAGATGGTTCATTTAGTCATATCGTTATATTTAATGAGTTAGGAAAAACAGTGAAAGCCATTGGTCAGCGGGGTACTGGGCCGGGTCGTTTTCGAGCTATTACATCAATAACGCGCGGTGAGGATGGTTTGTTTTTACTTGATCGACTTGAGCTGCCTGCTCAGGTAATTTCTCTGGATGGTCAATACCAGTACTCGTTTGGCGAGGATGATTTAATTTTCCCAACTTCAATCGCCGTCGATCAGGATCAACGCGTTTACATTAGCGACAGATCAGACAATTCAATTCGTGTTTATCAAAATGGACAATTGCTAATGAAGTTTGGAGGCGGCGGATCTGCTCCAGGACGGTTCCGCATCATTACAGGATTGTGGGTGAGTGGTTATTTGTTGTATGTGGCAGATAGCCTTAATGGACGTGTACAGGTATTACGTATTAATCCCAATGCGCCGGCGGAAACTTCTCCGCTTATCTCGAGTCCGCCAATTCCAGTTATAGAAAGCCAATGAATTTTATCTTCTTCAGAAAATATTACCTGGTTCCATTATTGGTTCCTTTGTTCATCACCGGGTGTAGTGAAACAAAATATCTCCTGAAATATGAGCAGCCATCTGTCGAAAGAATCTGGCCGTCACCTCCTGATGTTCCTCGTTATCAATATGTTGGCCAGCTCACAGGCGAAGACAATCTGGAAGCCATCAAGGAGGGTGGTGCAGGTGAGGCGATTACCAATTTCTTCAGGGCTCTGGTCGGCCTGGATAGTGATTCGAGAAAATTAAAGCTACTACAGAGCCCAAAGGCAGGAGTTGTTGATCAATCAGGCCGTATATTCGTGACAGATGCAGGCCGTCAGGCAATTTTCGTTTTTGATGAAAAGCTGGGCAAACTGGATATCTGGCCGGAAGCCCATGAGGACTATAATTTTGTTTCTCCCGTCGGGGTGGCAATCGCCAAAAATGGCGATGTGCTGGCTACAGACACCGATTTAAAGCGTGTTATCCGGCTGGATGCAAAAACAGGCACTCCCATAGGTGAATTTGGTTTTGAAGACCTGGAGCGGCCCACCGGGCTGGCTGTTGACCCCTTCAGTGGGCGTGTATTTGTGGCTGATACCGAAGAACACAACATCAAGGTTTTTGATGAAAAGGGCAAACTGGTACAAATAATCGGCCAGGTGGGCGAAAAGCCCGGTGAGTTCAACACTCCCACGGATCTGGCGTTTATTGGCGACAAGCTTTATGTGACGGACACTTTTAATGCCAGAGTCCAGGTATTTGATAAACAAGGGAAATTTGTCAAATTTATTGGAAAAAGAGGTCGAAATCTAGGTAATCTGGTGCGACCAAAAGGCGTGACAGCCGATAGCGAGGGCAACGTCTATATCGTTGAATCTTTTCATGATTACTTGCTAATATATGACCAGAATGCACAGTTTCTGCTGCCTATTGGTGGCACGGGAGTGGGTATAGGGGAATTCTACTTACCGGCTGGAGCCTGGTCAGACCATAGGGACCGGATCTATGTCGCAGACATGTTTAATGGCCGAGTGGCCATTTTTCAATATCTCCCGGAAAAGGGGCGTAAGGACTCCGGGAGTCAACAAATGCTCATAAAAGGCGCTGGCAAGCCGATATTAAAGTAACGTACTAGTAAAGAGAAAGCAGTAACGAGGGGTACTAGATGCGAGTTAATCAGATGGTGTTTGCGGGCGTGGTTGCGCTTGCGGGGGTTGTGTTGTGGCCGTCTAACGCCACAGCTGCTCGTATTTCTGATGTCACCAATACTAAGCACAACTTCTCTACGGTATCCCCACAAGGTGGCACTGATGGTGATAATCGAACCGTATACTCCACCAGCGAAAACGAGATCTGCGTTTTCTGCCATACCCCTCATGGCGCCGATAGTTCAGAGGGGCCTCTCTGGAACAAATCCCTTCCTAACCCGGGCTCATATACTCGCTATTCTTCGAGTTCAATAGATTCCAACATCGGTCAGGTTAACGGTGCCTCCAAGTTATGTCTGTCCTGTCACGATGGCACGATAGCCATAGGTAGTGTGCGCAATGTTCGTGGTGAGCAGAGAACCATCAGTGTGGAACAAGGTACGGGGGGTGGGGGTGCAGGTAGTGGCAGGATGCCAGGAGGAGCGGGAGTCAATACAGGCTACACTCGAAACCTGGGCCAGGATCTGCGTAACGATCACCCCATTTCACTTACCTATGATAATAGCTTCGTAAGCGCTGATGGTGAAATGCGTGCACCGGGATCGGCACCTTTGCATGTGAGAGGTCAAGGATCTAGACCAGGTATTCAAGAAATTCATTTACAACCTGTCAATATGGGGGACAATGTTGGTCAGGTACAATGTATCAGTTGTCATGACCCGCATATTCGTGAAACCACGGATGACAACATCAAATTCCTGCGCTTTAATCGCCTGCAAACAGCATCGCCTAGTAGCGCGACTGGTAGCTTTCAAACTGGTTCCGATATCATTTGTTTGGCCTGTCATACCAAAGCTGGGTGGTCTACCTCAGCACATGCTCAACCGAATGTCGCCAATGAAGCCTATACAGACACAGCTGCAGATACGCGCGAATTTCCCCGAAACACTGAGGTGTGGGAGTCAGCTTGTTTAGCGTGCCACGATACCCATACTGTGCAGGGCTCAAGACGCCTGCTAAGGGCGGGTACTGATGATGGTGGAATTGGTTCAATAAAAAGTGGTGGCAATCCTGCCATAGAACAGACCTGCTATGCCTGCCATTCTCCTGGCGGTGGAGGCAACGCGCTCAGTAATACTAATGAGGTGCCAGATATCTGGTCTGACTTCCAGATGAACCGCCGTATGCCAATTGACCTTCAACCAGAAGTTCATGACATTACTGATGCGGACTTTATGGAAGACCAAAATAACCTTGGTAATCGTCATGCAGAATGCACCGATTGTCACAATCCGCATCGCGTTGTAAAGCGTCAAATGTTTAATGAGCATAATGGTAATGGCTCAGATGCGGAAGGTACCCATATACATGATAATAATATTGAACACACTAATATTGCTTCGGGAGTATTACGTGGAACCTGGGGTGTTGAACCCAATTACAGTGGTAGTGAAAGCTTCCATACAGATCCCACATTCCCCGCATCCGCTATTAAAAAGGGTGAGCCTACAGGCACTAGTACCAATGTAACCAGTGACTGGGTCACACGCGAGTATCAGGTTTGCCTCAAGTGCCACTCAAACTATGCCTTTGGTAATAATCCTCCGTCACTAGGCGGCACAGGACTTACCTCGCCGGGTACCAATGGCATGCAGGATTACACCAATGTGGCACGGGAATATAATTCTCCATCGAATCACCGGGGTGAAGGTCAGGACCTGGGACAGGATGGTGGTGCCGATAGTGCTTATGATTCTAATAATCACCGTGCCTGGCACCCGGTCGTGAATTCAACGGGTCGAGATAGTAATACGCGTGCTAATACGCCCTCCAGTAACTGGATTGATCCATTCCAAAACTTGGGTAGTCAGACGATGTATTGCACTGATTGCCACGGCAGTGCAACCGGTGGCACTACGGTGGAGCCTGATGGTGGAACTAATGGCAGCCCCTGGGGCCCGCATGGTTCAAATAATGATTTCATCCTCAAGGGGCCATGGAGCAATAACACGGGGCAGAATACACCGGGTGATCTGTGCTTCAAGTGTCACACATACGATCAGTACGCTGGTAACGGCACCGATAACAGTGGTTTTTCAACCACTGACGGCTGTATGGCAATGTGCGGCATGGGCGGTGGCGGTGGCGGCGGCATGGGCGGTGGTGGCGGCGGTGGCGGTGGCATGGGCGGCATGAATAACCTGCATACCTTCCACGCAGCCCAGGTGAATAACTTCCGCTGCAATCTTTGTCATGTGGCGGTTCCTCATGGCTGGAAAAATAAGAATTTCCTGGTTAACCTCAATGATGTTGGGCCGGAAGGTGGGCTATCCAGAGGTACTGAACGCAGGTTCAGCACGGATGGTTATACCAACGGTCCTTACTACAACAACGCTGCTCTTAAGATCGTCAATTTTAGAGCCAGCGGTGACTGGATGCCCAATGCTTGCGGTTCTGCTAGTGGCACTGTTGGGGTGAACTGGATGGTTGGTGGTAGCGAGGCATGCACGAATGTTCCTTGAGGACATGTTTCCCGGAAAATCTTTACAGTTTTACGCCAATAATTTTCTCAAAGTTTCTCAATGTTTGTTAACGCGATGATTGATTCCCCGGTAATATCATTGCAATGATTCGTGTGAAAATATCAGTTCGTATTTTACTGCAGGGCCTGGCTACTCTGAGTCTGTTGCCAATTATTGGAGCAACGGCAATGGCAGAAACAACCCAATTTGCCTACGGTGTTGATGCAGGCGACTGGAGTCTGGCACAGTACCGGGTAAATCCCGAAACAGGTGCGCTTCGGCATAACGGCCACCTGCCTGCTATCCAATACCCTGTTGCGTTAGCGGTGCATCCCTCCAGGCATTTTGTTATTACGGTCAAAAAAGTAACTAACAAGGTTGCGGTGCATCGAATTGAGGCAAACAGCGGTCGCCTGGTAGAAATTCCTGAGTCTCCTTTTTCTGTTGATACTCATAGTGGCGACGCTCGTTCTCCCTATTCGATCTCGATTCATCCATCAGGACGTTTTGTGTATGTCTCGGCACGTTGGGGCGGTGTGGTTGCTTTTGCGATGGATGAGCAAAGCGGCGTTTTGAAGTTAGTGCCAGGCTCACCTTTTGCAGCACAAAAACGGACACGCTCTGTAAAAGTGCATCCTTCTGGTCGTTTTGTGTATGCCACCAATGCGCATTCCAACAGTATTTCAGCCTATCGTGTGAACGATAAAACTGGTGCTTTAAGACCAGTATCAGGTTCACCTTTTAGTACGGGCGCGAAACAGGTTGTTGATCCTGTTTCGATGCATATTACTGATGTGCCGCCAGAGTCAGGTGGTGCTCCCTTTCGAGTAGAGGTTCATCCTTCCGGGAATTTTATTTTTGTGACTAACTGGATGGGGCTTAGCTTGTCTGTGTTCAAGGTGGATACTGAATCCGGTGTTTTGACTCCTATTGAAGATAGTCCTATACAGATGGGAGGGGGAGGGCGACCTTACGCAGTTGCTGTGCATCCCTCTGGGCGATTCATTTATGTGGCAAGCTGGGATAATCATAAGTTATGGGGATACAGTTTTAACGAGAATAAAGGTCGCATGACACCGCTGCCTGGCTCCCCTTTTTCTGCGTACGGATTTAAACCGATTAATATTAATTTTAACGCGGCAGGTACCCGTGCCTATGTAACAAATGGGGGGTCCAATTCTATAACGCAGTTTTCCGTAGATAAAAGCACCGGCATGTTCTCTCTGGGAGAAACGATACGCACTCGTTATCAACCCTTTGGTATCGCGTTGCTTGATAGTGAACCACTCAGCATCGCTCAAAGGTTTTCATATATTGTTAAAGATAAGAAGGGTCAGCTTAGAATATTGCGCACAGGTAAGAATGATGGCGCGCGCATGTCAAACAAAAAAGTAACTCCTGGCCATACCCCACTTGCGGCAGTTGTTGGGTTACGGGCGCGGTTTGTGTATATGCCACATAAGGCGAATGAAAAACCCGAGGAGAGCGGTATCGCTGTTTACCGTATTGATTCGACCAGTGGTGATCTAACATTTTTGCCTGACCTCACTTTTCGACTGGGCATTGTCCCAACTAAATTAGCTATGGATGTCAGCGGTCGGTTTTTGTATGTCGCAAATCCATCGATTAATAATCTCGGAGTTTTTGTTGTGGATTCAAAGAGTGGAGCTTTGTCGTTACCAAAAGGTCAGACGCCAGATACTGGTAAAGGACCTGTTGCTATTGCGCTTGATCCAGCTGGGCGGTATTCATTTGTTGCTAACGCAAAAGATAATACGGTGTCAGTCTTTGCTCATCGACGGATATTGAGTCCGGCTATGTATCCTATTAATAACAAAGGGTCTGCTTTTGCTGTGGGTGATAATCCTGTTTCGTTAGCAGTAGACCCGACTGGTAAATTTCTGGTGGTGGCCAATAAGGGCTCAAATAATCTTTCGGTATTTGTTATCCATTTTCATGAGGGTAATTTGAAAGCCGTGAAAGGTTCACCTTTCGCGAGTGGTAAGGCGCCTGTATCGGTGGTCGTACATCCCAGCGGTAAGTTTGTTTATGTGCTTAATGCCGATAGTGGTGATATCTCCGCTTATCGGATTGATCCACTGAAAGGTGAGCTGAGTTTGTTGCCCCATCGTGTGGATGCGGGTAAACAGCCTGTTGCCATTACTCTGGATTACAGTGGTCAATTTGCCTATGTTCGCAACAAAGGTACAAATGTAATCCGGAAATATACCGTGGATATTGTTAACGGCCAGCTGAGCCCGGCGGGTACCACGGACATGGGGTCGATTGTCGCCATCGTGAATTAAGACTATTGTATTTTCCAGTGGGTATCGCCAGCACTACTATTCAATAACAGTCATGCCATTTCAGCGTTGGCATTCGTTGCAGCGTTTCAATAGAACTTCCCCAATTCAGTTTTTCGTATAAATCCTGAATGTAATGGTAAGTTATTGTTTTTCAAAATAACCTTAAGATATTCCTCTGCAAAGACGATACACTGTCTAATAGAGTTCTGATTTAAAAAATTAAACCGAGGCAGTACATGAAGCAGTATAGGATGGCGGCTTCCGCCCTCTTGATGTTCGCTGCGTTGTTTTTAATGGCCCAGAGTAGTTTTGCCGACTTGCCCACCGGAAGGGTGTCCGACGTTCGCAATACCAAGCACAATCTTTCCGCGCTCTCCAGTGCGGCCAGCCGTAATGTGCAGGCCGATACAGAGGATGAGATCTGCGTCTTTTGTCATACCCCGCACGGTGCAGAACTGACCCAGGGACCTCTGTGGAACCGGAATTTATCGGGTGCTGTCTACAACACCTATGAGAGTGGCTCCCTTGACGCGACCGCAGAAGGGGTGCCACTGGGCCAGCCCAACAGTATCTCCAAACTTTGCCTTTCCTGTCATGATGGCACCATCGCCATTGGTTCGGTGCGGGTACTAAACGGGGCATGGGTCAGTGGCACGACCAGTATTGCCATGAGCGGTGTGGAAGACGTTGGCGGCAGTTTAGACTCCATGCCCGTGGGCACTGGAGAAAATTCCGGCTTTACACGCCGTCTGGGTACAGACCTTACCAATGATCACCCCATTTCGTTTACCTATGACAGTGCCCTGGCAACAAAAGATGGTGAGCTGCGTGATCCCGCTGGCGAGCTTGAAATTGGTGATCGCAGTCCTGGTAACTCCCCCCATGTACCGCTGGAAAATGGTCAGGTGCAATGCAATAGTTGCCACGATCCTCATATTCGAGATGAGCTAGACCCCAGTCTGAGTATCAAATTTCTACGTTTGAACCGTTTTCAAAAGGTTTCACCTATTGCTACAACGTTTAACGAGAGCAACGATATTATTTGCCTGGCCTGCCATGACAAGGCCGGCTGGGTCGGTTCGGCTCATGCCACTGGGGATGTGGCTGATGAGACCTATACCAATGTGGCGGCTAATCTAAGGGAATTTCCAACCAGTGGTGACGGTACCCAGGTGTGGGAATCTGCCTGTCTGGCCTGCCATGACACCCATACTGTACAAGGCTCCCGACGTTTATTGCGCGAAGGCACCGATGGTTCGGTCATTGGTGGTGCTAAACAGGGCGGCAGTGCGGCCATCGAAGAAACCTGTTTTGCCTGCCATTCCAGCGATGGGGGTACGTTAACCTCGCAGGGTTTTGGTACTGAAGTGCCGGACATCAAATCTGATTTCAGTTTGGCCACTCATATGCCTATCACCAACAGTGAGCAAGCGGCAGGTTTTGAGAGACACAATATCGGTATTGTGGGCAGCGACAGCCAGGAGACCGGGCAGCGGGGTAAGGATTTCATTGAATCCCGGGCCATGCTGGGTAAAGGTTCGATCGATAATCGTCACGCTGAATGCACCGATTGTCATAATCCGCACCGCGTGGTGAGACGACGGGTATTCAATCAAAATAATCTTAGCGGCAATGTTGATGCTGCTGGCACGCATGATCATGACAATACCCCGCACAATAATATTGCCTCGGGTGTTTTACGAGGAGCCTGGGGTGTTGAACCGGATTACACTAACTCCAATGATTTCAACGTGGAGCCAGTGAATTTCACCATCAAGCGCGGTGATCCATCACAGGTGGGCGGTGGTACCACCAATCTGTCAGAGCCTTATGTCACCCGCGAGTACCAGATCTGCCTCAAGTGTCATTCTAATTATGCCTATGATACACCACCCAATCTGGGTGTGAGCACTCCCCCCGGTGTGAATAATATGACCCAGTACACCAACCAGGCGCGGGAATACAATTCACCTTCAACCCACCGGGGTGAAAATCAGGACCTGGGGTCGGATGGCGGCGCAGACGGCAGCTACAACACTAATAACCACCGTAGCTGGCATCCAGTGGTGAGTGATACTGGTCGTACGGCTGGAATTCGCCAGGCTAATGCCAATAACTGGCTAACACCCTATAATGCGGCCGTGGGAAGTCAGACCATGTACTGTACTGATTGCCACGGTTCCAATACCCCGGCAGGCACCGTGGATCCAGATGGTGCAGGTA
>JAUVNZ010000319.1 GCA_030599435.1 Gammaproteobacteria bacterium
GTTAAAAGTACCGAGATCAAAGGCGATCTCGTCTTCGAGATTGATGCGGAAGACGTTGGCATCCAACCGTAATCCACTGGTGAAAGTTTGACGTGTACCGATTTCAATATGGCGACCAGTTTGTGGCTCTAACAAGTTTAGGACCGGTGAGAATGCGGGAGCTGGGTATATAAACATCTCATCTAAAACTGCAAATCGGAAGCTCTTTGCAACACGCACATAATTACGCGCCCCGTAATTATGTAAATGGCTGAGTGTGATATCCCAGCTGGTTAGGCTGTCGTTACGGTCATCCCGGATATCGGTTGCAGAAAATGGATCAATATTAACGAGGTCAACCTTAACTTGTTGTCTTCGTAAACCGAAATTAAGGTGTGTGCTCTTATTCAGTGTCATTGTATCGGTTATGTAAATAGCATAGCTGTCACGTTCAATATCTTGATGAGAGCTGGATGGGTACGCTTTTGTGTCTAAATTACTTTTGTAAAAATCAAGTCCAGTTACCAGGCGATGATCCCCGTATTGTTGGCGGTATCGAGGTGTGAAAGAAATAGTTTTCAAGTCAGCTTCGGTTCCAAAACCTGTTGTATCGTATTCCTGATGTTTTTTACTAAGGGTAAGTTCACTTATGAAATGCTCGCCTTCCAGAAAACCTTCTATGCTATTGCGTTGTTCTTTTGCTTTATCCTGAAAGTTTGCCGCTGTTGGATCGGTTTTGAATGTTGCTTCGTCAAGAGAGCCAGGGAGGCCGGCTTTTTCTCGACTAATATTTAATCTCGCTCCATAGTTCCAGCTAAGGTTTTCCCGGTTAATTTCGCTAACAAGATTAAAATTTTCGTATTCGTTGTTGTCTCTGTATCCATCTGATTGTATTCCATCAATGGCTAACGAGAACGCTGTGTTATGGTATTTTTTACGCAGGGCAGTACTTAGATGTTTAGTTTGAAAGCTGCCAGCCATTAACTTAATCGAGGTCTGTTCTCCGTCAAAGGCATTTTTGGTGATAATGTTTATGACCCCACTTACCGCGTTGTCGCCATATAGCACAGTGGCATTACCGCGTATTATTTCAATACGCTCTATGGCATCAAGCGGTATGCCCGCAAGATTTACACCATCAATATCAACGTCGTTTAAACGGCGGCCATTTAACAATACCAGTGTGTTTTGGGCGCTGTTTTCTCCAAAGCCTCCCAGGTCGACTTTAGCACTTGAGCCTGATATACCGAATAGACTGCTAACATTAACACCACCCTGGTAACTCAGTACCTGTGACAGGTTAGATGAGCCGCTACGTGCGATGTCGTTCGCGGTAATGGTAGTAACATTTACTGGTGCAGTATCAGTACTGGTTTCAAAACGAGTTGCTGTTACTACCACTGGCGCGACCTTCATAAAAGAATGGGTTGAATCATCCGCCGCAAGTGCAGAATTTGAAATGATTAGGTGAGAAAGGGTAAAAAAGGTAAAAGCCGAAATTTTTTTCATTATAGTTTTCCATTTGACAGGGTTGATAGAAACGTTAATAAAAACGCTGTCAAACGGATGGCTCCGCGTCGACTACAATGGTGTAAACAGTGAAGGATCAGGATAAAGAAATTAACCTGATCGCCATCAACACCCCCCGGTAGACGAACGACAACGCATCGGCGGCAGGTCTCCTGGCTCTCGGCTCAAATGGCGGCAAAATCCTTCCCAAATTCCACTTCAAATTTATATAAAGAAGTGAATACTCAGTGGTTTAACAGCGATTCCTGTAGAACGCTGCTTTTGCGGCCTAACCGAATACAGTTGCGGGGACAGCTTCAATTACTTGATCATGTATCTTGTTAAAAAGAACACAACAAGTTCGAATTCCCTATTAATCCAGAAATTTAACGATAGATTGTTAAATTATCGGAACCGTCGATTGATTGCGTGAAGAATCATACACCCTGAGCTGGTCGTTAAACAAGTTAGGAACAAGATAGAAACTTCCAGGAAGAATTTCCAGGATAAGCGATTGATATGGAACAAAAAACTCGCCCTGATGACAATTATTTGTATAATGCAGACATGAAAAAGTTTAGGCCGCTTTTAGTTTTAATATTGTTGCTGCTGACATCATGCGCGATAACAAAGAACAAACCACCGCAAGCAGCAATAGCAACAGCCCATCCGTTAGCAACTGCCGCGGGCATGGAGGTATTGAAGCAGGGTGGCAATGCATTCGACGCGGCTGTTGCGATAACTGCGCTTATTGGGGTTGTGGAACCATACGGTTCTGGAATAGGCGGCGGTGGGTTCTGGTTGCTACATCGAAATTCTGATGGTTTTCAGATTATGGTTGATGGTCGTGAAAAAGCACCGGGTGCAGCTTTTCGTGATATGTATCTGGATGGGAAAGGTGATGTTCGCAAAGGCGCCTCTATTAATGGGCCACTTGCCGCGGGTATACCGGGTGTACCCGCGGCTATGGTTCACATTGCCAACAAGTACGGGAAACTCCCATTAAGTGTGATCATGAGTGCTGCAATCAATGTTGCACGAAATGGCTTCAAGGTTGATAAGCAATTCCGTCGTTATGCAACAATGCGGCTTAATACACTTCAGCAAGACCCAACGACCGCCAGTATTTA
>JAUVNZ010000209.1 GCA_030599435.1 Gammaproteobacteria bacterium
ACCCGACTTAACGCCGAAATATCTTCAATCTCAACAGTAATCAGCATGTTCGCGATATTTTTATTTTTGTCCGAGGATGAATTAACCGCGACAACATTCAGCTTCTCATCCGAAAGTAATGACGTCACATCTTTTAACAAACCGTGACGATCATAGGCCTGTATTTGTATATCGACAGGGTACGTCTCACCCTTCTCTACTCCCCAGCCAACCTCAATCAATCGTTCACTCTGTTCGGTAATATATTTAAGTGCATTTGGACAATCGGACCTGTGTACCGTCACCCCCCGTCCCCGGGTTATGTAACCAATGATCTGGTCACCATATACGGGTTTGCAACATTGCCCCATTTGTGTGAGTAAATTTCCAATACCCTGTATCTGGATGGCGCCGGTGCCAGTGGCTTTTCTTTTATGTGTGACAAGCTTGCCTAGCTCCGGCTTCGGTGCTGCAGGTGCGACCAACGACTTAATGGCATTTAAGACTTGCGCATTCTTGAATTCACCCCGGCCAATGGCTGCAAAAAAATCATCCGCATTGTGATAACCTGCCGCATGGGCCATGGCCTCATGCCCTAATTCATGGTAACCGAGTCTTTTTAGTTCCCGCTCAATGCTGTTACGCCCAGATGCAATATTGTTTTCCCGATCTTGCTGGCGAAACCAGTATTGGGCCTTGGTACGGGCACGTGTGGTATGTATATATCCCAGATGTGGATTCAACCAGTCCCTGCTTGGCCCACCTTTTTTCACTGTTAGAACTTCAACTTTGCTGCCCGTTTTAAGCACATAAGTTAACGGCACTATTCTGCCATCAACTTTTGCACCCCGGCAGCGATGACCGACTTCAGAGTGAATCTCGTAGGCAAAATCAATGGGCGTGGCGCCCTGGGGTAAGTCGATGATATTTCCCATTGGTGTAAATACATAAACACGATCTGAAAATACTTCAGACTTGAACTGGTCGACAAATTCACTTGCCTCTGACACCTCGTCTTTCCATTCAAGCAGTTGTCGTAGCCAGTTAATTTTCTCGTCAAAGCTGGCATCTGCTTCAGCACCTTCCTTATATCGCCAATGAGCCGCAATTCCATATTCTGATTGTTGGTGCATTTCTTTTGTGCGCACCTGGATCTCAACTGTTTTACCCTTTTCGCCAATTACCGCTGTATGGATTGAGCGATAATTATTCCCTTTTGGCGTGGCAATATAGTCATCAAATTCACCGGGGATGTACTGCCATAAGGTATGAACAATACCCAAAGCCGCATAACAGTCTTTGATTTCGCGGGTTACAATTCGCACTGCACGAACATCATATATTTCGTGGAATCCTTTTCTCTTATTGCGCATTTTTTTCCAGATACCAAATATATGCTTGGGCCGCCCATATACATCCGCATTAATACCTGCTTTTGCCAGCTCGGCTTTTACCTGGTTTACAAATTTCTCAAGATATTGCTCGCGGTCAATACGCCTTTCCGCCAGCATACCGGCAATCTCGTGATAGGCATCAGGCTCAATATAACGGAATGAAAGATCCTCCAGCTCCCATTTTATTTGCCAAATACCCAAACGATTTGCCAATGGCGCAAATATATCCATTGTTTCACGAGCGATACGTTGCTGTTTATCTTCAGGCAACGAACTCAGGGTTCGCATATTATGCAAACGATCAGCTAATTTAATGAGCACTACCCTGACATCCTCGGCCATCGCCAATAACATCTTGCGTAAACTTTCTGCGCGCACGTGCTCTTTTCTCTTTTTCTCAGGTTCATCGCGGATTACCCGGATATGGCTCATTTTGGTCACGCCTTCCACAAGGCGGGCAACTCCCTCACCAAAATCTCTTTTCAAGTCCGCAGATTCAACGGCTGTATCTTCAACTACATCATGCAACAAGGCTGCAATGATGGTTTCGGTATCAAGTCTTAATTTTGCCAGGATGATGGCAACGGCAAGCACATGCTCTACAAATGGTTCACCTGAAACCCTGACCTGGGACAGGTGGGCGGAATTGGCCAGGCTCCAGGCCTTGATTATGGCTTTGACCTCCTGGTCACTACGATTTGCGCACAGAGGCGCCAGCGCTTCAGGTATTTCAAACCCTGTTTTGATGGCTGGCTGGCTTTTATCTTTTATTCCTGTTTTTTCCATAATCCTGCGATTACCGGCAAGGAATGCTAAAATGTGCATCCGATGTGGACTCTACTATATATATTAAGTATGGCTATTACTTTATAAAAGCACAAAGAATAATCAGAAAAAATTGATATAAAATCGGACCACTGGAAATTAAAATTCAGAAATAAAGTCCTTACTCTGAATACTACATAAATGAGTTACCCATGATAAATGCAATTGATAATTTTGTTGCCAAGTATTTTTCTTCTCCTGCGGAAGATAAGACAATTCACGATGAACATCACGTGAACCTGGCAACCGCCTGTATCCTGATCGAGGTGATGCGTTCCGATCATGATATCGCTGAGGTTGAACTTGAAACGATCCGGAACATACTTTCGAAAAATCTGGGTTTGAATGAAGAAAAGACAAGCGAGTTATTAAAACTGGCCGAACAACAGGCTGACCGACTCACTTCCTACCATCCATTTACCACGCTCATTAATAAAAATTTTAACCTGGAAGAGAAAACAGAAATAATGGTAAATATGTGGCAGGTTGCCCTGAGTGATCACAAGCTGGACAAGTACGAAGAACATTTGATCCGCAAAGTTGCCGGCCTCATTTATGTGCCCCGGGATCAACTGGTCGCAAGTCGGAGACTCGCCTGCGAACGACTGGGTCTTGACCCAAATGAGCAATATCGGAACCTATAGTTAACTCAACAACAAATACTGATAAATTACTTATCTATACTGTTACATAATTAATCACCAAATTAGTAACAGGATTCCAGTATTCTATGGTTAAAAATCCAGACAAGATTACCTTTAAACACATCAGGATTATTATCCTTTTGAGCATACTGGTTGTCATTTCCATTGCCACTTATTTTCAACAAACTGCAATTACAAACTGGCAGAAACCCGTCTATATTTCCTTTCATGCAATTAACGGGGATCAAACCAAAAAGGTAGCAAGCTTCATAAAAGAAATACGAACATCAGATTTTCAGGAAATTTTTAATTTTTTGATTAATGAGGCAAAGGCCTACGACCTGACTTCGTTATCAGAGTTTCATTACTACCTTGGTAAGCCCGTTACAGAAAGTCCACCAAAACCGCCGCCTGGAAAAGCTGGTGTTTTTGCAATTATGAAATGGAGCCTGAAGCTACGGTACTGGTTATTCAGAAATACTGGTTCTTTTGGCCTGGATTCAAGACACATTCGTCTGTTCATTGTCTTCCATGAAAGTAAAGAGGGACAGGTACTGGAACATTCTTACGGCTTGAGAAAGGGACTGGTTGGTGTTGTTCATGCTTACGCCAGACGGCGCCTGAATAAAAAAAATAATATTATAATTACCCATGAGTTATTACATACACTGGGTGCCAGTGATAAATATATGAATGGGGGATTTCCCGTCTATCCTGATGGTTACGCTGAACCCGATAAAATCCCGCTATACCCACAAAACTTCGCTGAAATTATGGCAGGACGTACGCCCATCAATGAAAAACAGGCAACCATTCCAGTTGACCTGTCCCATTGCCTGATTGGTCCATTGACCGCAAAAGAAATTAAC
>JAUVNZ010000350.1 GCA_030599435.1 Gammaproteobacteria bacterium
GTCTCGGGCGACGCCGTGCAGCGTTAGGAATTGTCTCAAAATGCTCATTTACTCTCGTCAATGATACATGACCAAGCTAACAAATAATCAACAACGTCTGTTGCTGATCGCCCCGCACAACTCTTACCGAATAACTCCTTATATAACAGCTGCCCAAAAACTGGGCGTTGAGGTAATGGTGGCCTCCACCAGCGAACACTCATTGGTCAGCGATGTGGCAGAAGGACTGCGTATTAATCTCGACATCGGAATTAATTATTCCGATAAAGACCTGGAGAAGTCTCTTGATCCAATTATAAAAGCGCATCACGAAAAACCATTCACTGGGGTCATAGCCACCGACGATAAAGCTGTTTCATTAGCATCATATACCTCCAAGGCTTTAGGATTACCTCACAACTTACCAGAAGCAGTACAACTAACTCACCGCAAGGACCTGGCACGTGAACGTCTAGCTTTGCATGGAGTGCCGGTGCCGGAATTTCAGCGTATCGATTTATCCACTGATATCACCGCACAAATAGACGATATTACCTATCCCTGCGTTATCAAACCGTTAAGCCTGTCTGGTAGTCGCGGTGTTATTCGTGTTGATGACCAAAAGTCCTGTATGACAGCTTGTAAACGTATTGAAAAAATTGTTCGCGAGCTCACTGATGAAGATTCACAACGTTATTTATTGGCAGAAAGCTACATCCCTGGTTTTGAGGTCGCTGTTGAGGCCATGCTTAACAATGGTGAGCTACAAATACTTGCTCTGTTTGATAAACCTGACTCACTTGAAGGTCCTTATTTTGAAGAGACCTATTACATCACCCCTTCACGCTTACCTGAACACCAACAACATTTAATAACGCAACGTGTAGCAGATGCCTGTTCTGCATACGGCTTAGTTAACGGGCCAGTTCATGCTGAGCTTCGCCTGCACGAAAACGAAGCCTGGATTCTTGAAGTAGCAGCACGCACTATTGGCGGGCAATGCGCAAGACTATTACAGTATGGTACTGGTCTCAGTCTGGAAGAACTGGTGATATCACAGGCAATAGGAAAAAATTCGCCAGGTGAAATAGCTAATGAAGCTGCCGGTGTATTAATGATTCCTATACCCAGCTCTGGAATTTTGCGTCGTGTGGAAGGGCTAACCGCAGCACGTCGAGTGCCGCATATCGTTGAGGTTGAAATCAGTGTTCGTGACGGTTACGAACTTATTCCCTTACCAGAAGGTGCGGCCTATCTAGGCTTTATATTTGCTCAGGGACCTGATCCAGAACATGTAGAAAATGCGCTACGAGAGGCTCACGCCTGCCTAAAATTTGTGACGGCCCCGGTGTGGAAATTATCTAGTTCACTAAACTAACAACTGGTTAACAAACAAGAACAGAATTGTTCTTTAGAAAAATGATCTATTTTTTAGCGCCCGGCGGTTTAAAACCTTCCGGAAGGTTGCCCATCTCACCTTCCTTAAACAAAAATCCCAGCATGTGTTTTTCAATCACTTCCATACTGGCGGGGTCAGCGGTACTAAGGCCGTTTTCATTAATGATCATGGTGAGGCGATCCAGCCATTGTTGCCAACCTTCTTTGGAGACGTTTTCATAAATACGCTGCCCCAACTCACCTGGGTGTGGAACAATATCGAGACCTTCTGCCTCTGTATTCAATACTACGCACTGTACAACTCTTGCCATGTGGCTATTCCTCAACTATTCATTTACTGCAGGACGCTAATTATAGCTGACTGTTTGGGAAAGCTGTTAACCCAAAAATTGTGGGGGTATCCCGTAGAAAAAATTATTCTGTCTTGTCATCCTTAGGGGACTTTGGCTGTGAATCCCCTCTAGACTCAGGCTCATCCTGTACTTCACTGCCCTCTTTAAACTCTGCTTCTTCAGATTCAATTCGATCCAGCTCGGCATCCATTTCTGCTTCAGTAAGAGGCTCGAACTCCTGATGACCGCTTTCGTTGGAATCATCATTGTTGCCATTCAAATCACCATAGGCATTGTCATCTATACCGTCACCAGTGGACTCGGTCCAGCCCGCTTCATGCTCATCATCTGCCGTAGATTCATGAGAGTCTGAAAATGAAGGTTCAACACGTCCACCGTTGCCAGCAACCGCTGTCGCCATACCGGTATCTTTGACAATATCTGTCTTACCTTCTTTCGACGTCTTTTCTGAGACTTTCTCTGACGTTTTGTCTTTTGTATACCAACGCGAAAAAATAAGCCCAAGTTCAAACAATATCCACATGGGCACAGCAAGCAAGGTTTGTGAAATCATA
>JAUVNZ010000327.1 GCA_030599435.1 Gammaproteobacteria bacterium
GGTAGAGGCTTCGCTAATTTTCTTCATGGCAGAGGCCAAAGGTCTGATCTGGGCCTCGATGATTTCGCACATTCTGGCGAAAATCTCGCTAATACTGCCAATACCAGCAACTGTCCGCAGTTTGCCCTGTGCCTTGTAATAGGACATCAAGGGTGCGGTCTGTTCTTCATAAACAGTCAAGCGACTGGCAACCGTGTCCTCGTTATCATCTGAGCGATGCTGCAAGGTACCCCCACATTTGTCACACTTGCCAGGCTCTTTGGGTGCAGAGAAATATATATTATAGATTGCACCACATGATCCACAGCTGCGGCGGCCGGTAATGCGCTTGAGCAAAACACTATTATCTACATCAACCAGTAGAGAAAGCTGGATTGGCTGGCCAACCCGGGCCAACATGGCATCCAGAGACTGTGACTGCGGAATATTGCGTGGAAAACCATCCAGAATAAAACCTGATTTTGCATCAGGTTTAGCCAGACGCTCCTGAATCATGCCTAACACGATGTCATCTGATACTAACTGGCCGGCATCCATGGCTGTTTTTGCCCTTTTGCCCAATTCTGACCCTGCTGCTACGGCTTCGCGAAGCAGGTCTCCAGTTGATATTTGTGGGATGTTATACTTTTCAACGAGTTGTTTAGCCTGAGTCCCCTTCCCTGAGCCTGGTGCCCCTAATAGTACGATTCGCATATTATTATCCTAAGTGGGTTTAGTTAACTTATTGATTCTTATAATAAATACTGATCACCCTCAGGTGATCCATAAGCGACCCCAAACCTACCTGCTTGCGCCCCCTGTCGTCAACGGTTTCTGTCTATAAATCCACCCTATTCTTGCATCGAATCTTTGCAGTGTACCCCTACCGGAATTGGAGTAATCTATGCCACCGTCTGATCGAGCTATGGCAGCCAGATCTGGCTTTAAAAAAATTATATAACTACCGGCCAAAACAGCCTTTGCAGGTTCAGTACATGAAAAAAATACCCGATTTTAACGATACCGAGATCTGGGGTGTTGAAACCACATTAGCAGAGCGTTATGGCAAAAAGGTGGCGATTGAATTGGCCGATGCCGAGATCAGGCTGGACCCTAGTGAGCGCGTACTTACGCCATGTCCGGTGATTTACTGGTCAGAGTTAGGTGCTAATTTTGTTGTATTTAAACTGGGTGAAAAAGCCTATCGACCCCAGTTTTATTATCGTGGTTACCAGCAATTCGGTACCGGCGTGAATAAATATGACGACATTGCTGAATGCGTAATCGCATTATTGCAGGTACAGGCGGACCACCATGCGAAGGAAGAGCGCTCGGAACAAGCAGGCAAAAGTTAACATAATCTGGATTACTAGAAATAAAGAAAAAGCGTCCAGATTAATATAGTCAGACCAACAATTTCAGATATTCAAGTTTATGGAGAAAATGAGAAATGGCTAAAGCCGCAAAGAAAAAAACAACTAAAAAAACGACTGCCAAGCGGGCACGTATTACCCGTGAGCCTGCCCAGAACGCCTTTTACGCCCAGTCCGGCGGCGTTACTGCTGTTATCAATGCCTCTGCCTGTGGCCTGATTGAAACAGCACGCAAACACAAGAAAAAAATCGCTAATGTTTATGCCGGACGCAACGGCATCATCGGCGCATTAACTGAAGATTTAATAGACACCAACAAAGAATCAGCCGCAACCATTCGGGCCCTGCGCCATACCCCCAGTGGTGCCTTTGGCTCCTGTCGTTTCAAGCTC
Source organism: Gammaproteobacteria bacterium (assembly GCA_030599435.1). Next base: position 1,745 of record JAUVNZ010000327.1, read on the forward strand.
AAGAGCCTGGAAGACAATCGTCGTGAATATGAACGACTGATTGAAGTCTTCAAGGCACACAATATTGGCTATTTCTTTTACAATGGTGGCGGTGATTCTGCCGATACCTGTCTCAAGGTTTCACAATTGTCAGAAACCATGGGTTATCCCATTAAGGCCATCCACGTTCCCAAAACGGTGGATAACGATTTACCCATTACCGACAACTGTCCCGGTTTTGGCTCGGTAGCCAAATATGTCGCTATCAGTACCCAGGAGGCCAGTTTTGATGTTGCTTCCATGTGCAAAACTTCTACCAAGGTTTTTATTGTTGAAGTCATGGGTCGCCATGCAGGCTGGATTGCTGCTGCTGGTGGATTGGCCTCAACCAAAGATAACCCAATCCCGACCATTATTTTGTTCCCGGAAGTAGAATTTGATCAGGCCAAGTTCCTGAGTCGAGTAGATCAAATGGTTAAAAAGCATGGTTATTGTACCGTTGTGGTTTCCGAGGGTGTGCACTGGTCTGATGGTCGCTTCCTGGCTGATACCGGTCTCAAGGATGCCTTCGGCCATGCCCAGCTTGGTGGTGCGGCTACCGTCATCGCCGGTATGGTGCAAGGCGAACTTGGCCTGAAAAATCACTGGGCCGTGGCTGATTATTTGCAGCGAGCCGCTCGCCATATTGCATCCAAAACCGATGTCGACATGGCCTATGCCATGGGCAAGGCCGCAGTACAATTTGCCATCAAGGGCCACAACTCTGTTATGCCAACC
>JAUVNZ010000144.1 GCA_030599435.1 Gammaproteobacteria bacterium
CGGGGATAAATTTATTACCTGTATTCAGGTGCTCAACTCTACGGCCAACTCAATAATGCCATAATTTGTAGCTATTAGGTTAAATCAGCATCGCTACTGACACTTAATTATTCATACAGGCCAGCACTTAAATATATAGGTACCAACAATTAACCTGTAGGGACTTATTTTGCTAAGGCTTGCTCAGCCTCAAAGAGGCGCTCTCGGGTGCCCACATCGACCCACAGGCCGTTATACAACTCTCCACTAACCTGCTCCCGATCTATTGCCTGCCTTAATAAAGGAGCCAGCGGGAAAATACCATCACGGCTGTCTGCAAATAGTCGGGGGTGATAAATACCAATACCGCTGAAGGTGTATGAAGTATTGCCACTGTTTTTGACCATTCCCTTTTCAAGGGAAAAATCCCCCTCAGGATGAAAATCAGGATTTGGTACTAACACCAGGTGTGCCAGGTTATCCTGCGAAAAGTTATCGAGCTGTCCTGGCAAGTTATGAAAATCAAAATCCGTCACCACATCGCCGTTAATGACCAGAAAGGGATTTTCTCCATCACTTCCCGTTAAGAGTGACAAGGCACGAAAAATACCACCTCCAGTCTCAAGACCCTGATCCCCTTCTGGTGAGTAACTTATTGTTGCCCCAAAACGTGCACCATTACCCAGAGCTGCTTCGATTTTTTCACCCAACCAGGCATGATTAATCACCAGCTCCGTAAACCCTGCACTCACCAAAGCCTCTATATGTCTTTCAATGAGCGACTTACCAGCAACCGATAACAACGGCTTTGGCATTTCATCAGTAAGAGGTCGCATGCGCTCACCTCGGCCAGCCGCCAGAATCATTGCTTTCATTTAAGCCATCCAGAGTAAATGATGTTAATCATCCAATGTTTCCAGCAAATCACGCAAGGATGCCAATTCTTCATAACGCGCACATACATCACGCATATAGGCCATGGTCAGAGGAACATCCTTTAGATAACCAGATTTTCCATCACGTAAAAATAAACGCGAAAAAATACCACAAACTTTTAAATGCCTCTGCACACCCATCCAGTCAAACCAGCGTAGAAGAACATCATCCGTGATATCGGGCGTTAATTTAAAAACACCCGCTTCCGCGGCACGACGCAAATATGCCAAAGCCCATTCCTCCACCTGTTCACGCGGCCACTCGATATAACAATCCCGCAGTAAGGAAACCAAATCGTAGGTCACTGGACCGATGACAGCATCCTGAAAATCCAGAATGCCCGGATTGTTATTTGACGTAACCATTAGATTGCGTGAATGATAATCACGATGCACAAACACCTGGGGTTGCGCCAGCGCCGACTCAACCAATATTTGAAAAATAGAGTCCAGCAACTCTTGCTGTTGCACCGTTAACGATAAATTGCAATGGCGCCGCAAATACCACTCACGAAATAATTCCATCTCGCGACACAGCAATGTCCGATCATATAATGGTAATATTTTTTCATCGCGTGGCGCATCACGCTGTATACGTAACAGAGCATCTAACGCATCAACATAGAGTCTTTCTACCGTTTGCTCATTTAAAGCATCCAGATATGGCTCGTTACCAAGATCGGTAAGTAATAAAAATCCCTGACTTGTGTCTGCCTCTATAACCTGAGGGACATTCACGTCAATCTTTGCCAACAGTCGGGAAATTTTAATGAATGGATTCGAGTCTTCTTTATCAGGCGGCGCATCCATGACGATCAGACTGTCGCCATATTCACCCGTCATCGAAGCAGGACTATTTATACGAAAGTAACGCCGAAAACTGGCATCTTCAGAAGCTGGAGCTATCTGGAAATCACCCCCGTCTACTACCTTCTCCAACCACTGGGTCAGTAATTCAAGCCGCTGGGGCATTCACCCTCTCCACTTTTTCGAAAGTACTAAAAGTACTAATCGAAACATGATGAGAAGTCAGACGCAAGCAGGATGTTCTGTTTCTTAGTATTTCCAGGTCAGACCAAGCTTTACCAAATTACGATCGTAACTTTCCGAGTCGATACTGGAGTTATTATTAGTTACTGCGTAGGTCATTTCTAGGTGTGTATTTTTACCCAGTTGTTTACTCAAACGTGCGGATAGACGAGTCTGAGTATCTTTGCGACTTTCAGTAGCACTAGAAGCCAGAATATTATCGTCGTTGTATTGACTGGTTCGGTGACGACCATCCAGACGCAACTTCCAGGAACTGCTTATATCCCACCAGGCAGTTACACGAAATGTATGGCGTGTTGGTGAATAGCTCTTGAAGAGATACGTAGTTCCAGCAGGGTCTTCATAATCATCACGATCATTTAACTCCAACTGATAATAGGTGCGATAACGGCTACTTTTCAAACGCGTCTGCACGCCTAAGCGTACCTGTTGTCGCGAACCTCCCAGGTAATCATAAACGGGATCACTGGCATTAATCTGGCTATACTTATAACGCAAACGAAGCTGACTATCTTTTGACAGGTTTTTACGACCACGAATATCTGCGCTTAAAATACGCTGATACGATGATCCACCAAGGTTCGTTTCATCCCAAAACCCACCAACACGCGTATACCAGTTTGCTAACCGGTCGTACCGGGCTATACCTGCTCCAAACTGAGTGTAATTGTAAGTTGTTTGCGAACCGTAATTTTGTAGATAACCTCTCAGGAAAAGACGAGTGCCACCAGTTCTCCCACCCGTTAACCAATTGGCTCCATAAGCTGACAAGATCATAGATGTATCACTTTGACTGGTAACGCCTGCCAGGTCTTCATTTACCAGGGTCACATTACTGTCAGATACAAATGAGGTTGATAACAAACCTGTCCATTTTTTCTTCGGCTTTGACATCCTCCTGGGTGCAGCACCCAGACGTTTTAAAGCCTCCCGCGCCAATATCTTCACCTTGTCACTCTTACCGGTACGAAAAGCGCGCTGAAACCACTTAATGGATGCAGCCTTGTCCTTTTGTTTATTAGCAACGAGACCCAAATTGAAATAAGTAAGTTGCTGATATTCCTTTACCTTCGTTAAAGCAGTAAATACTTTTTTGGCACTCTCATATTGACCCAGCTTGTAATAAGCCACACCAATATTATAGTTAAGTCCCGCCGAATCCAGACCAGCCTTTTTTGCTTTTTCAAAATGCTGTAACGCAGATTCGTATTTACCTGAATCAGCGGCTTTAACACCCTGGCTAAAAGAGTCCATCGCAGACTGGGCAAAAACAAACGAAGAAGATAAAAATGTAATACTTAGAAATAAAACTGAAAAAACGGATTTTATGTTTTTGTACAACATAAGTATTCCTCTAAATACCTGGGGGTAGAAAATTTTTTATTATAAACGATATGGGGATAAACAATATTAAGTAAAGCTTAAGAAAATACGCCATTCTCGCACATCCATGTGCTTCATGGCATAAGACCATCCATGGTCAAAAAAATCTCCCCCCTGATAATCAAGGGGGAGATCTACTTCCACCACCTACAATACTGCTACTTTAAGTAGCTGGAGTTGAGTCATCATCTGACTCACCATCTTCCAGTTCTTCCGTGCCATCCTCATGATCTTCCGTACTATCTTCATGGTCTTCAGCACCTTCTTCGTGATCTTCAACGCCTTCTTCATGATCCTCAGTACCTTCGTCATGATCCTCAGTACCCTCATGATCATCATTGTCATGAGAATCATTGGAATGATGTTCACCTTCATCTTCATGCCCATCATCTTCTGCGTGTTCACGTGCAGAGTCAGAAACTGAATCAGGCAGGCTGAGTTCATTTTCTACTTCATCAGCATCATCGTCAGAATCAACCACCCGGATGGTTACATCCAGATCATCCAACTCATCAGCACCAGCGATACCTGTCGTTAAGAACAGGGCAAAACCGGCAATTATTAATGTTTTAGTCATCTTCATTACATCTACTCCTATTTATTAAACCACCATATTTAATACGTTATACAAATCTCAATTCTGCTTTGGCACTACCGGATAAGCCCGAATCACTTACAGCAAAATTCACTTTTAGTGTTTTCACCTTACCCATGTATTCAATATGCGCTACCAGTTGACCACCTGTCGCACCAGTTGCCACAACAGGCAAACGGAGCAAATTGTCACCCTTGGCCAGGTTGGTTTTCCATGCCAGTTCACGCTGACCCGGGAAGCCGACCAAAGCAACATTCTCCGGCATCTGCACAGTGATCTGAGCACCTTTCAACTCCTCGGATGAGTAAAAAGCCAGTTTGATATCTCGCTGCTCGTTTAAAGCAATGGAGAATTCAGGGATATTTGCTTCAACATCTGCCCCTAGCTTTGCAAGCTCGACAGAATCTTTGGAGCCCGGTATCGGTTGTGGTGTTTGTTGTGGGAAGACGCCCACCACTACCCACAAAGCCAGGGCTGCAACAGCTGCGCTTCCAAATCCCACCGCAAAACCACGACGATGATGATCGATGCCCTGAGACCCTGCTCCTTGCTCCATAGCCACGTGTAAAGCACGCTCAGCAAATCCTTCAGATGGCCCGGCAACCGGCATGGCCTTAAGAGACGCCAACAAATGGTTGAGGTCATCTACAGCGCTGCTGCATTCTGAACAAGACGCCAGATGGGCCTCGCAATCAGCCTTAAGCTCGCTGCTTAAAGCTCCGTTGCAATAATCATCAATTTGGTTTTGTAGGTCTGTGCAATTCATCATTTTTACTCTCTTGTCCTGTAACACGTCTGGCAGCGTAAAATGGTTCCTTTTTAATCAACTCATGGTTACTAAAAGGGCCATTTACCAAGGGAAAGTTTCAGGAAAAAGGTTAAAAAACGGGTGAAAATATGATTCTAGGGGTCCCGCAACAGCATCTCTCTCATTTTGGCCCGAGCCCGGTGGATACG
>JAUVNZ010000368.1 GCA_030599435.1 Gammaproteobacteria bacterium
GACCCCCCAATACAATGCCTCTCCATATGAATTAATAGATGCTCCATCAACCCCGCGCTCAGCCACATACATAGCAGTAGAAAATATTAACCACAACACAACTAATAAAAAAATCATTTTTATAAAAGGAGTCTGAACAGAAATATCCTTAACGAATCTCTTAAACCGGGTATGTTGTTGTATTCTTTTCATTGATTAGTCAACTCATTTATACATTTCTTAACAAATTCTCGGCAAAGTAATATAAATTAGCTCATGCATTATCCTTTCACCGCCAACTTCCATTTGTAACATTACCTGCTGATATTGATCGGTCACCGCACCAGTTTTCATAAGATCTTATAGTATAAATTCTTGATGCAATGCTGGCATTTCCACCTGCGTATTTTTTAATTTTTTAGCAAAGGCGTGCATGCTTTCCTCTTCACCATGCACAAGAAAGGTTGTCTTCGGGTCACCTGTCTGCTGATGCCAAGCAAGTAATTCTGCCTGATCAGCGTGTGCTGAAAAACCGCCAATGGTATGAATACTTGCACGCACAGGAATATCATCTCCAAATATTTGCACCTCCGTTGCACCATCAATGATATCGCGTGCCAGCGTGCCCTCTGCAGCATAACCAACAAAAATAATACTATTTTTTCTACCCCACAGATTATGTTTCAAATGATGTCGAACCCGGCCACCTGTACACATACCGGAACCCGCCATGATAATGGCTCCGCCAACAAGCTTGTTGATCGCCATTGATTCTGCTGTCTCGCGTGTAAAGTGAAGTCCGGGCAAATCAAACGGATCTTTACCTCTTTGAGATACATGAAGTGTTTTTTTGTCGAAACATTCTGGATGTCGTTCAAATATCCGTGTCGCAGATATCGCCATAGGTGAATCAAGAAACACATTAGTAAAGTGTTTGATGGATTTATTTTTCACGCCTTCACGGAGGTAATAGAGAATTTCCTGTGTACGTTCCAGTGCGAAAGTGGGAATGATGATATTACCCCCACGCCCTATCGTCTCGTTAATGATTTCATAAAGCTCATCGATATAGGGTTGCAATTGCTTATGTAACCGATCGCCGTAAGTTGTCTCCATCACCACCGTATCCACCTTAGGTGGTCTGGCTGGATTACGAAGTATTGCGCGGCCACTATATCCAAGATCACCAGAAAACAACAATCGATGTTGGCGTCCATCTTCTTCGAGTTCTAAAAATATGCTTGCTGAACCAAGAATATGTCCTGCATCGATAAAGGTAATACGAATACCTGGTGTTAATTGGATTGTTTGATCATAGCCCGCCTTGCGACCAAAGTAGTCTAAACTATTCAATGCATCCAAAGTGGTATACAACGGCTCAATATCTGTATCCAGATTATCACTATGACGACGCGTCCTATGCAATTGATAACGAGCCTCTTCCTCCTGTAATCCGGCGGAGTCCAGCATTATCAGTTGTGCCAGTTCAACTGTTGCTGCGGTGGTAATAATCTCACCTTTAAAGCCTCGCTTCACCAGCAAGGGAATACGGCCACAGTGATCAAGGTGAGCATGAGTGAGTAATAGAAAATCTATAGATGCTGGATCAAATCCAAAAGGTTCAGAGTTTTCAGCAACCAGCTCACGTCCACCCTGATACATACCACAATCAATTAAGATTCGTTTACCTGCACACTCAAGTAGATGACATGAACCAGTAACCCCCTGATCAGCACCGTGAAACGAAATTTTCATAATATTTCCTTCGTTATTTATTTAACAATTCGACTATTAATAATTATTTTGTTAACGAAGATAGGCTTCCGTAGCGTAACGCCGCATCATACGATGACTGTTAAAGAAAGAGGCATTAATAGAAATGGCTCCCTTCATAACCTTGATCCATCCTGTACGATTCTCGTAGTACAGGGGTAGCACTACCTGCTCCAGTTTGTCATATAAGTTTTTTTCATCACTTTTTCCGACTGCTCCACTACCACCACCAAAAGACCATCCAGTTACACCCTCGATACAGCCTTCAACCCACCAGCCATCGAGAATGCTCAGACTGGGTACGCCATTAAAGGCAGCTTTCATTCCGCTAGTACCCGATGCCTCCATCGGAGCCAGTGGTGTATTCAGCCAGAC
>JAUVNZ010000145.1 GCA_030599435.1 Gammaproteobacteria bacterium
AAAGAAATCATCGCTGAGCAAGCGCATAAAACCAGCGAGGATGACTAGCGCAGGTTGAAAGCTATCAATGGTTGTTTGCAGGGCAGAATCAAAATCTTCGCGGTTTGCAAAGTCTGTGTGTTTGACAACTTCTGTAGCTATGCCTGCTTCCTGTGCGCGTACCAGTCCATGTGCTTCAGCAACGTTGCTAATAACGGCACGGATATCGATGGGTAGTTCGCCCGTCTTGCGGGCATTGATAATGGCTTGCAGATTACTGCCGCCACCGGAGATGAGAATGACAACAGGAAGCAGTTCTGACATAGAGGTTTAGTTGATGAGAACCTGTTCGGCATTTTGTTCGGCAATGTTTTCTGTAGTCTGGATGTTGCCAATGACGGTAGCGATTTCACCCTGTTCGGTGAGTGTGGCCAGGGTTTGTGTGACATCAGACTCAGCCACGCAGAGAACCATGCCTACACCACAATTAAAGGTGCGATACATTTCTGTGCTCTCCACATTGCCATTTTCCTGCAACCAGTCGAACACCGGTGGACGTTGCCAGGCCTGGCTATCAATAACTGCCTGGGTTCCTTCAGGCATTACTCTCGGCAGGTTTTCCAGCAGGCCGCCGCCGGTAATATGGGCAAGGGCGTGCACATCCACTTTTTCCAGCAGAGCTAGCAGGGCTTTAACGTAGATACGTGTCGGTGCCAGCAGGGTTTCGCCCAGAGGTTTTCCATGAAAATCTTCGTTGAGATCAGCGCCGCTGACCTCGATAATTTTACGAACCAGGGAATAACCGTTGGAGTGGGGACCGCTGGATTGCAGGCCAATAATGGCATCACCTGCCGCTACTTTGCTGCCATCGATAATTTTGTTTTTTTCCACCACACCGACACAGAAACCCGCCAGGTCGTAGTCATCGCCATCATACATGCCAGGCATTTCGGCAGTTTCACCGCCGACGAGTGCGCAGCCTGACTGCAGGCAGCCCTCCCCAATTCCCTTGATGACGTCTTCTGCCATTTCCAGCGAAAGCTTGCCGGTAGCGTAATAATCGAGAAAATATAGTGGTTCAGCACCAGCCACGATGAGGTCGTTGACACACATGGCCACCAGATCAATGCCTATAGTGTCGTGTTTGTTGAGTTCCAGGGCCAATTTCAGTTTGGTGCCGACGCCGTCCGTACCAGAGACCAGTACCGGTTGTTGGTAACGATCAGTGGGGATTTCAAACAGGGCGCCAAAGCCGCCAATGCTGTCTAATACGCCAGGCCGGCGAGTAGCTTTGGCTATGGGTTTAATGCGTTCAATCAACTGATTGCCGACATCGATGTCCACACCGGCGTCGCGATAGCTCAGAGGTGTTGTTTTGTTGCCTTTGTCGTCAAGAATACTCACAAAAATACCTGAATTTAATGAATGGGAGTCGTGCCCGAGATGCGCTATGTTATCGGCAAGCCCGTCGCGCTGCAATTGCAGGCTATGTAATAACTGAGGTTTGCCCTGATTTTTGGTGGGAATGTTCATTGTTGCTACCATGGTAGACTGGATCGGCATTTTTGTAACAGGTGGATGAAACAGGCGGGATAACAGGTAGATATAACAAGGTGACTGAGTAACGTGCATTTAATGAAAAAATCAATGGCTTACGGCCTTTTGCTGATCTTGATCTGCCTGCCCGCTATCAGTTTTGGCGCCAAGGTTAGCGGGTTGTACGAAGCGGAAGTGAAGGTCTTCAGCCAAAAACGCAGCGAGCGTTCGCTGGCGATGATCTCAGCATTGGCTGAGGTTCTGGCCAAGGTGAGTGGGCAGCGTGATGCCATACAGGCTGGCAGTGTTGCCAAAGCGGTAAAACGTCCCGCCCGATATTTGCAGCAGTACCGTTATCGGGCTCTTTCTGAAGAAGAACGTCAGCGCGAGCTGGAAACAGCCGAACCTGGAGCTGACCCCCAAATTGTATTTTTCCGATTTGATAAAGCTGCTGTAAATAAATTACTGCGTAAAAATGATTTACCAGTATGGGGCGCGACTCGACCGGCGACGCTGGTGTGGCTTGCTGTGGATGACGAAGGACGCCGTTACATGGTGGGCAGCAATTCCATCGAACCGTTACGAGAGCTGCTGCTGCGTGAAGCTCGCCGAAGAGGGTTGGCGGTGTTATTACCGCTAATGGATTTACAGGATCAGTCAGCATTAAGTTTTGCTGATGTCTGGGGTGGTTTTCGTGATTCTATTGATCAGGCATCGCGACGCTATCGTGCAGAAGCTGTATTGGTGGGACGTCTTTATCGACCTTACGGCGGCGAGTGGCAGGGACAATGGACTTTGTTGGAAGGTGGGTTTTTGCAATCGTGGCGTGGTGTGGGTGTGTTACCAACAGAACTGCTGGATGAAGGCGTAACTGGTGCCATCGATGTACTCGCCAGTCGCTATGCACCTGCCGCAGGATTGCAGCAAGCCGGATTTTTACCCGTCACGGTGACAGATGTGCGAAACCTGGATGACTACGCGCGCGTATCACGTTATTTGAAATCGTTACAGCAGGTATCTCAGGTGCATACGACACGGGTGGAAGCGGATCGTATTACTTTCGAACTGGATGTACAGGGCAGTCCGGAAAGTTTTTCCAAAACAGTCTCGTTGGGTAATGTTCTTACACCCTATAAATCTTTACCGGGAGAAACAGGTGAGGCGCTCGTGAGTTGGGCGTCGAGTTTTTCACAGGTGTATCAATTACTGCCCTGATTTTTTCCTGGGCTAGCTTTAAGTTGAGTGCTTGTTATAGGTGCTTTTTATGAGTGAAGAATAAGAGTGAACCATCTGCCCAACATAATTAGTATGTTTCGAATTTTGTTGGTAATGCCTGTTGTGTGGGCATTGTTAAATCTGGAATACGCAACGGCATTAATCTTGTTTGCTGTAGCTGGGTTTACTGATGCATTGGATGGGTTTCTCGCCAAGCATTTTCATTGGGAAAGTCGTCTTGGTTCGATTCTTGATCCACTCGCAGATAAATTGTTATTGGTGAGTTCATTTTTAGTGCTGGCATGGATTGAACTTATTCCGTTATGGTTAGTGGCTGTTGTCATTATTAGAGATTTGTTGATTATAATCGGTGGCGTTGTTTATCATTATGTGTTCGTACAATTTGATATGGCGCCTTCACGTATTAGTAAGGCAAACACTTTTTTCCAGATAATATTTGTATTGGCGGTCGTATTTCATCACGGTGATTTTGCCTTTACACCATGGGATATTGAAGCCTTAGGTCATATAGTATTGGTCACCACGGTAATCAGCGGAATAGACTATGTGTGGGTTTGGGGCAAGCGTGCGATTGATGCGTCGAAACAAAAAAGCATCTCTTAATAAATGAAGTAATAAACGAAGTAATAAGTGAGTTTATGACTGAATCACAAAAATGGTTAATTCTGGTAGTAACGTTAACCGTCGGGTTTCTTGTTTATTTGCTGGCGCCGGTGCTGACACCATTTCTGGTAGCGGCGTTGTTATCCTATCTGGCCGACCCTTTAGTTGATCGTATGGAGTCGCGGGGTTTGCCGCGTACCGCAGCCGTTGCGATCGTTTTTGTTTTATTGCTAGCAGTCATTGGTCTGGTGTTGTTAATACTTGTGCCTGCGGTGGGACAACAAATAGAAGTATTGGTAAGCAAGTTGCCGGTCTATCTGGACTGGTTACAAACAAATGTTGGCCCATGGCTGCAACAAACATTCGGTGTGGATGCAACGGTATTAGATTCATCAACATTAAAATCAGCTTTGCAGGAACACTGGTCACAGTTTGGCGGTATTGCCAAAAATATAATGGCCTGGTTGTCACAATCTGGAATGGCGTTGGTAGCGTTGCTGGCCAATCTGGTGCTGATTCCTGTTGTCACGTTTTATCTCTTAAGAGATTGGGACAAGCTCGTCGATAAAATACATGCCTTGTTGCCACGCAAATGGGAACCAACTGCAGTGAAGTTAGCAAAAGAATCGGATGAAGTGTTGGGCGCGTTCCTGCGCGGTCAAATGTTGGTGATGCTGGCGCTGGCGTTTATTTATTCAATGGGTTTGTGGTGGGTTGGTCTTGAGTTGGCTTTGATTATCGGCCTGGTGGCAGGGTTGGTGAGTTTTGTTCCTTACCTTGGTTTTATTATCGGTATTTTGTTGGCCAGCGTCGCTGCAATGATGCAATTTCATGATCCTTTCTTTTTATTATTGGTGGCTGCCGTGTTTGGTGTTGGTCAGGCTCTGGAAGGTATGTTGCTTACACCATTATTGGTAGGCGACAAAATTGGACTGCACCCAGTGGCAGTTATATTTGCTGTAATGGCAGGTGGTACCTTATTCGGTTTTGTTGGTGTATTGCTTGCTTTGCCAGTGGCTGCGATTGTGATGGTGTTACTAAGGCACCTGCAGCAGGTTTATCATCAAAGTGACCTTTATTCTGATTAATATTTCTGAAAACAGTGCCGATTCGTAACATCATTTTAATCTCATTATTGAATAGGTCAAATCCTTGGTAACAGAACAAATACCCTTGCGTTTTGCCTGGCAGGACGGACTATCATTTGAAAACTTTTTTTCAAATGAATCTCTCAAAAGTAACGCTGAGGCAAGACATCATTTGCAAAAAATGGTGGTAGGCGAAACCAGTGCAGAACAATTTCTATTCTTATGGGGTCTTTCTAACGCAGGTAAAAGTCATTTGTTACAGGCAGCCTGCCAACAAGCCTCCGATTCAGGGTTATCTGTTGCCTATCTGCCATTAATAGACATTGGTAATCTAGATCCAGAAATGTTTTCTGGCCTCGAGCAGATGTCGCTGGTTTGTATTGACGATATACAGGCACTTGCAGGAAATGATTTATGCGAAGAAGCTTTATTTC
>JAUVNZ010000269.1 GCA_030599435.1 Gammaproteobacteria bacterium
CATAGTTGGTGTCGCATAGGTTGAAACCAATAATGCAGCAATAATTGATTCAACATTTTCAGCAGGTGGCCACACTATTTCAGTTAGTAATTCACCAAAGATTATCCAGGCTAAAGCAAGAAGGATTAACAGCGTACTGGAGAATCGACGGAATAAAGCCATACACATCATTGCAACACCAATAGCATATAAAACCTGTATGGTCATTCGACCTGAAAATAATGAGATGATGGTTGGGTCGAGCAAAGCGATAAAAGCACCACGAAAAAGAATATCTTTATCGATCTGCCAGCCATCAACACCTCGGAAAACCTTACGCTCGATGCTGATAGCTAAGGCAGTACCGGCTAAAAACACAAACACGGGCGCGCACAGATGACTTATCCAGCGGGTGAAAAATTCAAAATCAGGTAACGGTGACCCATTCACATATAAAGCAGCAGAGTCTGATGAGTTATGTTGTGCGTTGTATGCCATCGACACATGATCGACGACCATGAGTATCATTACAAACCCGCGCATCCAGTCGATCGCTGCAATACGTTTTGATTTCGTCATAACATTGATAATTAATGTCTTACCATTTTTTCTACAATCGCCTTCGACATCGGGATTGCGGTAACACCGTGTACTATGACGCTCAGGCATACAGTACACACAACAACCGTGCCCAACATTTTCCCGCCCGCCAGATTCTCGTTCAACACAATAAGAGTGAATACAATACTGGCTAGACCGCGTGGGCCGAACCAGCCCAGAAAAAGCTTGGTCTTTACCCGCTCACCTGTACCGGCAAGGGAGATAAAAATCGGCAGCATGCGAACCAGAGTCAAACTCAGTACTGAATAGAGCACGATCGGCCAACTAAGATGCCCAATAACCTTGCCGATTATAGCGGAACCAAAAACCGCCCAGGTAAGCAAGGAAAAAGCATCACCGGTTCCCTCCGTAGCACGTAACAGATATTTTTTATGTTGCTTTGTGATTTTTCCAAACAGTAGACCGCCACTAAACGCGGCAATAAAACCACTGCCTCCTATGCTCTGGGCACCTGCAAAACAGGCGACGGCCAAAGCAAAGACAGTAATCTGCATCCAGGTCTCAGAGAGCCAGTCATATTTAGCGCTTAGTGTGAGTACCCACCCCGCCATGGCCGCCAAGCTGAGTCCAACAACCAGTCCGATACCGATCTCTTCTATCACCAGTTGCAGTGCGTGTTTCATGCTTCCAGCATCACTTTTAGTACTCACTGCCAGTGCAATGAATATAAAAAGGATGGGGACACAGATACCATCATTCAGTCCGCTTTCTATGTTCAGCCCTTCACGAACCCTGACGGGTATGGCTTTATTGGTAATTACCGGTTTGCCCAGTGCAGCATCAGTAGCAGCTAACATGGTCGCAAGTATCGCTAGTTCGTACAGTGTAAATTCATCAAATACCAGAACACCAACTACAAATCCGAGCAGGATAGTCAATGGCAGTCCGATTATTAACATTCTCTCCGGGATACGGACACTCTTCTTTAGTGCGCTTAGATTTGCGCTGGCAGCATCACTGAAGAGGACCAGAGCAAGGGTTATTTCAGCGAGAGTTCGCAAGGTCTGGTTAGTAACATCCAGCGTCAACACACCTGCACCTAATGGGCCCAGCAACAGGCCAAACGACGTAAAAATAATCGGTCCGCTGACCCATGTTTGCTCGATACCTTTAGCGAATGCGCTGTAAAGAAAAGCAAACATGGCAAGGATGGCGAGGTTTTGATACATGTAAGTATTATCTACATACTGTGTAGAAAAAATATGTTATTGGCAAACTGATCTTAAACGCCCTTTTCTATTTGCAACGCTTTTTCCGATATATCTTTATACAGCTCCATCACTTTTGTCGCGAGCGACTGATACTCCGGATGCCTGTCGATTATCGGTATAACTTTTCTCGCATCCGCTATCGATTTTTCTAAAAAATCCAGATCCAGATCATCAAGTGAGCTGCCTTCATCAACCTTCTTTTTTAACGCAAGCAGTCTTGGCAGTCTCTGCTTCTCCAGTCTTTCCAAAAGGACTTCAATCAGACCGGCATCTGTTGTTGAATTATTCATGTTTTACTCCTGATGTTATTTTTTAGCTACCATTTTCACAGCAATAATAATTACCTTATTAATCATTATTGGCTTATTATTTTATCACTGCATTCACCAGTTTCCTAACTACAGGTGAAACTAAAATAATCGTCGGAAAACCTACAATAAAAGCAAAACCCCATGCTTTAAGCCAGACAAATAAAATGTTGTTTACCAACCCAACATTAAAAATACTAATAACTAACGACATAAAACAGGACATTAATAATGCTATAAAAAATGCATGTACAAAGTGCTTATATTTTTTATCTATCACGTTGAAGTACCTCTGGTTTTTCAACGAATCATTAAAACTCTAATTTCTTTTTCGCCAACCCTGATGGACATACATGCCTGATAGCAACGACTGATTGCTATTGCTTCACAGGTAACGTCTTGCTTCGGTAATGAAATCTTTCATAGGTGGCAATTCGTTTACTGGATACCAACAGGGCAATACAATGCGCGTTTCACCTTTGCCAGAATAAAACTCAATGAGATCCAGCGTATTAACTATTGCTGAAGATGATTCATCAACCTTGATGTTCATATTATCGAGTCTCATGTTGATATTACGTGTGGCCATTTGTTTACCAGGGTGACTCATCGTGTCCTTGATTATTTGCATATTTCTTTTCAACAGCTCGTGACTAGCACCCAGCTTTGATAACTTAGATTCTATGGTTTCAATCTCTGCGCTCAATGATGTCAAATCGGAATGCGAGTGCTCTACCTGTGACAACATCTCCCCCAGCCCCCAGTTACCGGCCCTCATCATCGCCAGCTTACGTTTTAATAACATCTGCTGTTGCTTGAGCTCAGACCAGCGTTTTGGAAGCGTTCCTCTAACTGTACTGCGATGGCATCCTGTTCGGCCGGGCTGGCCAGCTTTTCCGGATCAGCAAGCACGCGCACCATGTCGGCTTGATTGCTCCTGCCGGTGAGCTTACTGA
>JAUVNZ010000165.1 GCA_030599435.1 Gammaproteobacteria bacterium
AAACACTTTAGTAAATATTGGCCAATCTAATATCAGCGAGAACGCTGGCCCCAATACCAACAGGTAAAGTAATCCTAAAATAATGATACCGCTGACAGCCCACCTGATACCTTTTTTATGATTGTTGTGAAGACTATATCGCCTGGAATAAGCACTTCCTAATCCTGCGAATATTAAAAAGGCGGCTAGCACAACGGCTATAGCATAAAGGGGGTGATGCAAAAACAAGATGAATTTTTGAATAAAGGCGATTTCGATGAACAGAAAGCCAATACCCAAAGCAAAAAAATAACCAAAGACACGCCAATGTGGTACGTCGTTATTGTCTGGCGCCGATGTATTTCTTTTTATAAATGCCAGGGGTAACAGGATGAGGGCCAGACTTACAACAAGTGCTTGCAGTAATGTGGCGACTAGTAACAGATACCCCCATTCCAACAATGGCATACCTCCCCTACCCATAAGCGTTAGCACTTCCGGCAACACAGACCATTTAAAAAAATTGAAAAAATAGGGTTTGTCGTCTGTAGCGGGTTGAATATTGAATTTGTAATTCTTTATATAGCTATCATCCTGTCCACTCAATAATGCTTGTGTTGCCTGATAGAAAACAGGTTCTCTTAAGCGATTGTATTGGTTTGCCTGAGAAACCGACATGCCTGGGTAATAGGCAAGGTCAAACGCCCGTTGCTCACAAAAACTTTGTAAAGCTGCAATTTCTTGCGTACTAAATGAGCCATTTTTAATCAGCAAGGTACTGGTTTGCCAACTACGGATGAGCACTATATTTTGGGCAATATTCTTCACACCACTGAGTTTCAAGGCAGTCACGGCTGTAGCAAACAATTTAAGGGCATCTCGTGGCGGTAGTTTTACCCAACGACTGATGGCGAGATAACCATCAGGTGTTAAGTGCTTCAAATACTCCTGCAATGCCTCGACGGTGTAAAGGTAGCTCTCATTCAGCGCATAAAGCCCGGCAGAAGACGCATTAAAAGTATCCAGTAGGGCTACCTGAATCAGGTCATATTGCGACTGAACACCTGTGACGAAACCGCGCGCTTCAGCGGTATGCACCTGAATTTTGTTAACGTTGTACAGGTCGCCCGAGAACTTTTTATAATCCTCTCGTATCAGATCAACCATTTGTGGATTGAGTTCAACAGCCTCTATTTCTTCCACGCCGTGAAAACGTGCCTGTAATACATCGGATCCACCTCCTGCACCTAATATCAGAACATGTTGTAGGTGTCGTAGATGGTATGGAACAGCCGACGTCAACTGATCCAGATACGCAAAATGTTCCAGGTTATTATCATTAGGATTCGCGTTAATTACCGTCATGGCATCAGCATCAGTAAACACACCGAGTTGTGTCGGTGGCTCCTGAGTCGCCTTCAAACTTAGACCAGGTGCATGTCTCAGAGGTACGACTGGGTTTTTAACTACACTCAACAGACCAAGGGGGCTGGAATATTCTGCGATTACCTCACTACCAGTGATATGTAATGTCTGGCTAAGTTCCTTATAGGGTGAGATATTCAGCTGCATCCACGCATTGGGTAGTATTAATGGTGTTATTGCGGCAAGTAATAACAACCATCTTAATTTTTGACCCAGACGAAGTTCCCAGCAAGCAATAGCCGCAGTAGCAATAGCTATCGCTGCAATAATACGTAAGCTGTTCTCAGGAAATACAATGAAGAGCAGCAATACAATTCCAACACTGCCAATGCCTGCCCCTAACATATCCGCAGCGTATAGATGCGATATATCCTGACGGTAAGACATCAAGGCCAAACCAATAGCGTTTGCTGCAAAAAAGAAAGGCAACGCCAGCATTAGATATAAAAGCAATAAATACCAGGGTTGATGTGCATCCCATAATATTTCCTGTGGATTAAAGGGGATTTGTTGTGCTAATAGGTAAAAAACAAGTGTGCTTACACCAAAGAGCAGTATATTTATCACAAAAACTCGCGGGAAATTTTTAAGCAATCGACGGCTATTCAGAGAAAGAAAAGTACCGCTGACACCATAACCAAGTAACGCCAGGCTAATAATCATGTAAGCAAAGTGATGCCACTGGGTGATGGAAAACAGCCGCATCAAAAGTATTTCATACGACAAGGCACTGGCTGACAACAGTGCAATTGAGATACGAGGTGGTAAATTTGTACTTTCTTTTGTTGCAGTTATTGTAACTACATTTGTAACAGATGTGGCCGCACTCATGGAAACCCCTCTGTTTGTATGGCCGTATGTTTTTAGCTAGTGTTTACCCGTTAATGGTACAAAGGCCACCGGTAAGATTTGACGTGTAGTCAACTTACCTGTTTTCCCCTTCTCCACTAGAAGTAATTGTTGGATTAGAAATCGGCTACCTACTGGAATCATCATACGACCCCCTGGTTTTAACTGGGCAATAAGTGGTGGAGGTATGTGGCTGGCAGCAGCAGTCACTACAATTGCATCAAAAGGTGCATGTTCTTCCCATCCATAATAACCATCTCCAACACGGACATGTGTTTTCTTATAGCCAAGATCTTTTAATCTTTTTGCAGCCTTGTCTGCTAACGGTTTAATTATTTCTATGCTGTAGACAGTATCAACCAGTTCAGACAGTATTGCCGCCTGATAACCAGAACCGGTTCCCACTTCTAACACGCGATGATGAGGTTCGGGCTTTAATAGATCCGTCATTACGGCAACGATATAGGGCTGGGAAATAGTTTGGCCATAACCAATAGGAAGTGGTCGGTTTTCATAGGCATTACGCTGAAGTTTACGCGGCACATATTCATGGCGAGGTACTTTACCCATAGCCGCCATAACACGCGGATCAAGTGCTTCTTTATCCAGATACAAGCTGGTCTCAATAACGTCCTGCTCTATGATTCGTATCAAAGCATGTCGTGCACGATCATATTTATCGGCACTTAAGACTGGCAATGGAAAACCAGCGAGTAAAATGAAAAATACAACAATTGACGATGCAATTTGTTGGTTTATTGTGATTGTTATTTTTTTACTGATCAAAATCATTTCTGAATCCCTAGCAAATAAAACTCACTTGACGATAACGATCTCTACCTGACCCTCCCTACGCAAAACATTGATACCGACATCATCATCCCGGCGATGTAATAGAAGATCTACATTTGCTTCACCAACGGTTAAATTATTAATCTCCACCCATTCAAGATAAGGTGGCAACAATGGATGCGTTAAAATGATTTTGGGTTTGTCACCACCTACAAATGAAAGACCAAGAATGGCTTGCAATAGCGCAAAAGCAGTAGAGCTTGCCCAGGCCTGAGGTGCACAGGCCACTGGATAGAGAGTCGGCCCTTGTCCAGGACGCTTAATAAAACCACAAAACAGTTCGGGCATTCGGCTCAAATCCAGAAACAGGCTGGCATTAAACAATCCTTCCATAATTTGCAATGCGCCATCCTTGAAACCATTACTGGCAAGTCCCGTGGCAATCAAGCCATTGTCATGGGGCCATACTGTGCCGTTATGGTAAGACATAGGATTATAACGAGCTTCACTCTTGGCAATAGTCCGGACTCCCCAGCCTGAAAATGAATTGTCAGCTAGTAAAGTTTTAGCCACTTGACTGGCATATTCCGATTTAGCAATCCCACTGAACAAGGCATGCCCCGCATTGGATGAACGAACTTTGCAAGGTCGTTTATCACCATCCAGTGCCAGAGCATAAGTAGAAATTTCCTCACACCAAAAGGTGTCGTTAAATCGTTTTTTCAGCGAAGTTGCTTGTACCAACAAGGTATCTGCAAGATCATTATTACCCATTAGTTTCGCTAATTTTGCTGCCCGACATTTTGCATCGTACACGTAACCCTGAACTTCGCAGACGGCAATGGGGCCTTTAGCATCCGAACCATCTGCATGAAAGATAGAATCGTTAGAGTCCTTCCAACCTTGTTGCACCAAACCATTTTCTACGTGCCGTCCATATTCTACGAAACCATCACCATCAACATCTCCCCAGTGATCGATCCACTCAAGGGCAAGTTCTATGTTTGGCCAAATAGTTTTGATAAAAGGAAGGTCACCTGTGCGTTCATAGTAAGCCCCAGCAAGCACGATGAATAATGGCGTTGCGTCCGCCGTACCGTAGTAACGATCAAAGGGCACCTCGCCCAACGCAGCCATCTCACCTTTACGTGTTTCATGTAAAATCTTGCCGGGCTCGGCGTCTTTATCCTGGTTTACCTCTTTGGCCTGGGTTGCAGATAAATAAGTCAGCACACCTTTGGCAATGCCAGGGTGAACCCACATGTATTGCAAGGCCGTGATAATACCGTCTCGTCCAAAAGGTGTGCTAAACCAGGGGACACCAGCATAGGGATAGATGCCTTCAGGTGTTTCACTGAGCAACAGGCTGAGATCAGCAGCAGACC
>JAUVNZ010000242.1 GCA_030599435.1 Gammaproteobacteria bacterium
AACCCGCGACCACCGGCGTGACAGGCCGGTATTCTAACCAACTGAACTACCACTCCAAACCTGGCTGGTGGGTGCTGAGGGGATCGAACCCCCGACATTCGCCGTGTAAAGGCGACGCTCTCCCAGCTGAGCTAAGCACCCAAAAAGAGCGCGCTAGTTTACAGCTTCCTTTAGCGCTTTGCCAGCCTTGAATCCCGGATTATTTGAAGCCTTAATCTGAATGGCTTCACCAGTACGAGGGTTTCGTCCTGTGCGTGCTGCACGAGCCTTTACGCTGAATGTGCCAAAACCAACCAGTGCAACCTGATCCCCACTTTGCAATGCGCCAGTGACTGCTGCCACAAAACTGTCCACTGCGCGACTTGCTGACGCTTTGGAAAGATCTGCACCCTGTGCTACTGCATCGATCAATTCTGCTTTGTTCACTTAGATCACCTCTCTGTTAGTTGTTCTATGATTAGTTAGTTTCTATATTTTATATTTTTGTAGATGTTAACTATCCAGCTTTTATTTGAGATTTATCTGCCCTTTTTTTTGCACTCATGTGCTTTGCGGAAATTCTGCCTGGTGGTTAATCTTCCACAGGAACTTGCGTATAAGTCGAACCGATTTATACCAACGGCAATTCCTCTGTGTCAAGCACTGTAAGGCATTTAAGCTGGTTTTAAATAAAATTAAATTCAGGAGTGGCTATTATTTTAGCCCAAAATAAAAATTCCCCGGCCAGCAGAATGCCAGCCAGGGATTTGTTAGAGAACATTAATGCGCTCTTATTGACTTGCCTTTTGATCCTTTTGCAACAGGAGCCACTCCCTCTCCTCCACCATCATCTGGCAAAGGTTTCGGCATGTGTTGCAAAGCAATTTCTAACACCTCATCTATCCAGCGCACCGGTTTAATATCCAAATTCTGCTTAATATTCTTGGGGATATCGACCAAATCGCGAGTATTTTCTTCAGGAATCATAACGGTTTTAATCCCGCCACGATGCGCTGCCAGAAGCTTCTCTTTCAAGCCACCGATGGGTAAAACCTCACCTCGCAAGGTGATTTCACCGGTCATGGCAACGTCTGCCCGCACAGGAATTCCGGTCAAAACGGAGACCAAAGCAGTACACATTCCCACCCCAGCGCTCGGACCATCTTTCGGCACACCGCCCTCTGGTACGTGAATGTGAATATCGCTGTTGGTATAAAACTCTGGATCCAGACCAAGTGCTTTGGTACGGCTTCTCACCACGCTCATGGCCGCCTGAATGGATTCTTTCATCACATCACCTAACTGACCGGTAACGCTGTGCTTGCCCTTACCTGGCATCTTCACGGCCTCGATAGTCAGCAGTTCGCCGCCAACTTCAGTCCAGGCAAGACCCGTGACCTGACCGATTTGATCCATCTCTTCAGCCTTGCCATAACGGAAGCGTCTAACCCCAAGAATCTTTTCCAGATTCCGGGATGTCACATTCACTTTTTCTATGCCTGGCTCTAGCAAAATTTGTTTAACCACTTTACGGCAGATTTTCGAAATCTCTCGCTCGAGGTTACGAACGCCTGATTCACGAGTGTAATAACGAATAATGTCCCGAATCGCTGATTCACTAATACGAATTTCACCTTCTTTCAGGTTTGCTGTCTTGATCTGTTTCTTAATCAGGTAACGCTCGGCAATATTGTACTTTTCATCTTCTGTGTATCCAGCCAGACGGATCACTTCCATCCGATCAAGCAGCGGCCCCGGGATATTCAATGAGTTCGATGTCGCCACAAACATGACATCCGAAAGATCGTAGTCCACTTCCAGATAATGATCATTAAAGGTGTTGTTCTGCTCAGGATCCAGTACTTCAAGCAAGGCTGAAGCAGGATCACCACGGAAATCCATGGACATTTTGTCCAGCTCGTCCAACAGATAGAGCGGATTACGTGTCTCAACCTTCGCAAGGTTCTGAACAATTTTGCCCGGCATGGCACCGATATAGGTACGACGATGACCGCGAATTTCAGCTTCATCTCGCACACCGCCCAGGGACATACGAATAAACTTGCGATTAGTAGCACGCGCGATGGATTTACCCAGAGAGGTTTTACCCACACCAGGAGGTCCCACTAAACACAGGATCGGCCCTTTGACCTTTTTCGCACGCTGTTGCACGGCGAGGTATTCAAGGATGCGTTCTTTGACCTTTTCCAGTCCATAATGGTCGGCTTCCAGAATTTCTTCAGCCTTGGCCAGATCATTGCGAACCTTGGTGCGTTTTTTCCATGGTACGTTAACCAGCCAGTCAATGTAGTTACGCACCACAGTAGCCTCAGCAGACATCGGTGACATCATCTTCAACTTGCCAAGTTCTGTCTCTGCCTTCTCTTTGGCTTCTTTGGACATGCCCGCTTTTTCAATCTTACGAGCGAGCTCATCGAGCTCATTGCCGCCGCCTTCATCCATATCACCCAGTTCTTTCTGGATGGCCTTCATTTGTTCATTGAGATAATACTCACGCTGGCTCTTTTCCATCTGACGTTTCACACGCCCACGGATACGCTTTTCGACCTGAAGCAAATCAATCTCTGCCTCCATCAAGGCAATAAGATGTTCCAGACGTTTATACAGATCACCAATTTCGAGAATTTTCTGTTTTTCCTCAATCTTCAGGGACATATGCGCCGCAATGGTGTCAGCCAGGCGGCCAGGCTCTTCAATGCCTGCCAGGGAGGACAAAATTTCCGGTGGTACTTTCTTGCTAAGTTTGACGTACTGGTCGAACTGAGCCAGCACAGAGCGCATGAGGACTTCACCTTCACGTTCATCGATCTCGATGGCTTCGGCTTCGATTGCTGTCACCTGCGCCTGAAAAAAATCATCTGTAGAAATAAACTGCAACACCTTGGCGCGCTCGCTGCCTTCCACCAACACCTTGATGGTGCCATCAGGAAGTTTCAGAAGCTGCAGAATATTGGCCACAGTACCGGTGCGGTACAAATCCTCCGGTTCTGGCTCATCCTGCGAGGCATTCTTTTGTGCTGCCAGTAAAATTTGCTTGTCGTCGTCCATGGCCGCTTCCAGGGCCTTAATGGATTTATCACGCCCCACAAACAAGGGAATGACCATGTAGGGATAAACCACCACATCGCGCAACGGCAGAACTGGCATCATCTGCGGTTGGTCATTGATGACATCTGACGTTTTATCTTTTTTAGGTGTTTTGTCGTTTTCGGACATTTGGGGTGTTCCTCGGGGTGCTTATATCAGCCATTTATTACTGTTAACTACCAGTTCGGCATCTTTTCACAGGCCTTTAGGCCAATTAATAACAAACTTGAGGCCACTTGGAAGAGAGTTCAAGGGCTAAACGAACATAATCTT
>JAUVNZ010000230.1 GCA_030599435.1 Gammaproteobacteria bacterium
TCAAAATAGCACGGACAGGTTGAGTGCTTGACCATAGCGTTGAATCTTCTGCACTTATGCCAAGACTGTTGGCAAGTTGTTTTGCTTTTTTGTAGGAGATTCCGGCAATAGAGGCCGTGCTGGCGATGGCGCAACCGGTCTTTTCTTGTTGGATAACTGGTTTCATTTGTTTAGACAGTTACTGGTTAACGTACGTTCTTTTTATGACAAGTTATGGTAAGTCACGAAATTGTTTTACCCACATGGCAGTTGCTCCAGCCACTGCTGCTGGCATTACCAGAAAGTTAAGAATTGGTGTCATGGTAGCAATGGTTGCTGCGCCACCAAAACCCA
The DNA here is from genome assembly GCA_030599435.1 of Gammaproteobacteria bacterium. The sequence continues at coordinate 334 of JAUVNZ010000230.1, forward strand.
TGGATAAAAGACGTTTTTTACCAAGACGACGCTTTTGTTCTTTAGATCGCAATTCATGATTGCCCATGGGGTAGTCGGCATACTCTATCGCAAGCATCCAGGCACTAAAGGCTAACCAGGTAAATGGTGCAATGATGTTAATGACAGGTATAAGGAACAATGCAAGAAAGGGAATCGACCAGGCAATCATGTAAAGCAATTTTTTCACTTCATCGAAGAGTGTAGGGGCTAGTTCCGCTAGCATTTTTTTCCAACCGCCAGCACCTTCGAAACGTTGGCCTGTTAAATAATATTCCACTGCTTCGGCTAGTAGGCCGTTAAATGGCGCACCAATGAGATTGGCTAATATAGTGAAAGTAAAAAATAGAATCAGTAAGGCCGAGATGGTAAACAAGGTCCAGAATAACCATTCAAGGAAGTGTAACCATTCTGGAATATCTGGCATTAGCCAATTCATAAACGTTTCAAATTGACTGGCACCAAACCAGATAAGTCCTGCAAAAAGTAATATGTTGATGGTTAATGGTATAACAACATAAGGCCTGAGTTCTGATCTGAAAATCAGTTTCAAACCCTGTAAAAAATATAAAATACCGGCGAAAGGATTGCTCATGTTCTTAATAGTCCAGGTGTTAGTCCAGTCATTAATTTAGTTTTACGCATGATTGTGCAAGAAGTGCAGCGCCATAGGCTGCTTCAGTGTGATTGGCATTAATTATTTTAGCATTAATCATTGTAGAGCGAATTTTAGTCCAGGCCGAATTTTTTGCACCACCACCTGTGGTACGCACGGAGACAGGGTAAGGTGCGCCAAGTTCAGCCAGCAGCTGGTAACCCTTTGCTTCAATCTGCGCGATGCCTTCCAGTATACCTTGAAAAAATACACTATCGTTTTCGGGTCGTGGTTCGAGTTGCGGTTTTAAGTGGAAATTATTCACGGGAAATCGTTCACCAGTTGAGGGTAAGGGGTAATAGTCTAGCCCGGTTGGTGTGTCTGGCTTAAGTTGTGGTGTCATTGTCTGTAATTGATCATCCGAAAAAAATTGGTTTAATACGGCGCCGCCGCTATTGGATGCTCCACCGACTAACCATTGTTCTCTATCTTTAATAACAAGAGGCTGACTATAAACACCATATTCAGGTGCAAATATAGGCTTGTCGGAAATAACTTTAAGCACCAGGGTTGAGCCGAGTGAAGTGACAGCTTCACCATTTTTGCTTGCACCTGTAGCTATAAATGAAGCTGTGCTGTCTGTTGTTCCAGCTACAATTTGTGTGTTTTCAGGCAGGCTAAATTGTTGTGCAAGTTCAGGAGTTAGAAAATTAATCGACGAACCGGGAGAGGTCACCTTCGGTAAAATATTAGAGGGAATGTTTGCATTAGTTAATAATGTTTCAACCCAGACAGGCCACGATTTTTTTTGCGCGTCAAAACCAAGTTTTAAAGCGTTGTTATAATCACTTGTCCCAAATTGGCTGCAAAGTTTTCCTGTAATCCAGTCTGCTTGATGTAGTGCGTAACATGCGTTGCTAGTCGAGCCTCCTTCATAAAACCCTTCCTCGTAGAACCCTTTTTCATAGAGCCAGAGTAGTTTTGCGAGTGTACTACTCGCACCTTGTGCTGCAGTATTATTTGGAGCAACTTCCGCGATGTTTTTTGCTTGCAAAGTTGCACGCGCATCGTTGTACATGAGTGCTGTACCAAGTGGCTCGCCTGTTTTATCAGCAAGCAACAATGTCGCCGAGGTACCATCGACAGCAATCGCAGCAACTTCGTCTGAATTTATATTCTTAGTTAGTTCACAAAGGCAGGTTGTAACTGCATTCCACCACAGATGCGCATCCTGCTCTACATGGCTCTTGTTACCGGAAGCGTTTCGTATTGGTTCAGGCAAATCAACAACGGCATTGCCCTGAGTGTTGCCAAGCTCATCGATAGCAATGGCTCTACAGCCGGAAGTACCCAAATCAATGCCGATGAACAGGGCCAAGGGTGTGTGCCTATTTAGTAACGAGCGGTTGGAATAAGTTAAGGAAGGGTGACGGGTTCAGGTGATTGCCAACCAGGTTTGCGATGCTCAACAATAACGGAAGTGTAAATACCACCACGCACATTGAATTCACCTGTTAGGCGCATAAAGCGAGGATCACATGCCGCCACCAGATCACCCAGTATCTGGTTGGTAATGGCTTCATGAAAGGCGCCTTCGTCCCGGAATGACCACATGTACATTTTCAATGATTTCAGTTCCACGCATGATTTATCAGCAATATATTCGATTTGAAACGTGGCAAAATCCGGCTGGCCAGTTTTTGGACACAGGCAGGTGAACTCAGGAACTTCTATACGTATGGTGTAGTCGCGTTCCGGGTGGGGATTATCGAACGTTTCAAGTGTTTTGCTGGGTTGGCTTGGCATGGGTTTGGCTCTACTTTTTCTTTTCTGGTTATGGCTGGATAAGGTGCCTGATCGATCAATTCTTCAAATCACTTTTTAAAATAAGTAGTGAAAACAAGCCCTAATATTAGTCTGTGTAAGATACCGGAAATGGGGTGAATTCTCATCATTTTCGGTGTTCAAAGTCAATGTTGTGAACTGGGCGAGTGTCCGGTATCTTGCGCTCTTAATTAGTATAAAAAAGCCAACCTGAAGTAAGAATTAATATGCGTTTAACCAAGATCAAACTGGCCGGTTTCAAATCTTTCGTGGATCCTACCAGTATCCCGCTGCCTTCGAACCTGATTGGCGTGGTTGGCCCCAATGGCTGTGGCAAATCTAATGTGATTGATGCCGTGCGCTGGGTGATGGGCGAGTCTTCGGCCAAACATCTGCGTGGCGATTCCATGGCCGACGTAATCTTTAATGGCTCCAGTGCCCGCAAGCCTGTAGGTCAGGCCAGCATTGAGCTCCTGTTTGATAACAGCGATGGCACTATTAAGGGCGAATACGCCCAGTACAATGAAATATCGATCCGTCGCACAGTATCCCGCGATGGGCAATCTCAGTATTTCCTCAACGGCACCCGTTGTCGTCGTCGGGATATTACCAGTATTTTCCTGGGTACCGGCCTGGGCCCCCGCAGTTATTCCATTATCGAGCAGGGCATGATTTCGCGCCTGATCGAAGCCAAGCCTGAAGATCTACGCGTTTTCCTTGA
>JAUVNZ010000006.1 GCA_030599435.1 Gammaproteobacteria bacterium
AACAGTTTTCAATTTCGTGCATTGCTACAATTGGCATTGCAAGAATCAGTTCGTCTTCCAATATAGAGGCAATGGAAATTTCATCACCACTCACTACCAATGGGTCGTAATTATCCGGCAGGTTTACTGCTGCTTCACGGGAAGGAACAATACCTAATCGCACTTTTAATGCTATCGGGTATTCCATTTCCTCCATGCAACGCTGACATTGAAGCCGTAACGTTGTGGAAGCATTACCTCCAACTCGAGGTGCGCCACCTTCGTCGATATCGAAGTGCAGAGTAAACTCAACATCAGCTTCCATGTCATAACTTGAGCCGTTACTAGCACTCTCCTCATCGTCATCAAAACTTTGCGATGACCGCACCAGGGCACCCAAACGCTCCAATTCAACGAGCGATATCTTGCCTTCGATCGTCCAGCCCTGGGTAGCCAGGGCAAACGGTTCGATACTATCTGTGAATCGATCCGACATAACCGCGCAATTCTAAAAGGAAACTGTTTTCTTGTCAAAGCCGATATGGATAAAACCAATACAACCAGTAACTTAGCCTGACATGCATAAGCCCTACTTGACAGAACAACAACAATTCCCCGATATTCCAGTGAGCTAACGCAGTGGAAGCTGTAACGAAGTTACCCTTCTTGTGACAAAAAGCTGCAACAATGGCTTATATCAAGAGGGTCAAAACCAATAAAACAAGGACTATCAGCACCAATAAGCTTCTATGATAAAAAAAATACTGATCGCTAACCGTGGGGAGATCGCGGTACGGATAGCCCGAGCCTGCTCTGAGGCAGGCATAAAGTCCGTCGCCATATATTCCGAGGCAGATCGCTACTCCCTCCACGTTAAAAAGGCTGACCAGGCCTTCAGCCTTGGCCCTGAGACGGTTTCAGGCTATTTGAATGTCCATAATATTGTGAATTTGGCGGTTGCTACAGGCTGTGATGCCCTACATCCAGGCTATGGTTTCCTGTCTGAAAACCCCAAATTGGCAGAAGTTTGCCAGCAACGAGGCATTAAATTCATCGGGCCTAATGCTGAGGTCATCAGCCGGCTTGGTAATAAAGTAGAAGCCAGAGCAGCCATGATCAAGGCAGGCGTCCCGGTCACCCCCGGTAGTGATGGAAATCTGGAGAATGCTGAGCAAGCCCTCGCGATTGCCGAGGAAATTGGCTACCCGGTGATGTTAAAAGCCACATCGGGTGGTGGTGGCCGTGGTATAAGGCGCTGCGCCAATGCCAAAGAGCTGCCCGGTAACTATGATCGTGTAGTTTCCGAGGCCAGCAAGGCTTTTGGGAGCACAGAAGTATTTCTGGAAAAATGCATCGATAATCCCCGCCATATTGAGGTACAAATACTGGCGGACAGTCATGGCAAGGTCATTCATTTGTTTGAGCGCGACTGTTCAATACAGCGCCGACATCAAAAACTCATTGAAATCGCCCCATCACCTCAACTCACTGATGATCAGCGGAAAACCATTGGTAAATTGGCCGTCACCGCAGCCAAATCCGTAGGCTATGAAAATGCTGGCACCGTCGAATTCTTACTTGATGCGGAAGATAACTTCTATTTTATGGAAGTGAACACCCGACTTCAGGTAGAACATACGATTACCGAAGAAATCACCGGCATAGACATCGTTCAGGAACAAATACGCATTGCTGCCGGACTGAAGCTGAAATACACCCAACGTGACGTCAAACGTCGTGGTTTTGCGATGGAATTCAGGATAAATGCTGAAGATCCTAAAAACGATTTTTTACCCAGCTTCGGACGCGTAACACGTTACCTGGCTCCCGGCGGGCCCGGAGTGCGCACCGATGCCGCCATCTACACTGGATACGAAATACCACCTTATTATGATTCCATGTGTGCCAAGCTCACGGTATGGGCGTTGGATTGGGATAGCCTGCTGGATCGAGCAGGACGAGCTCTGCAAGACATCAGCGTTTACGGAGTAAAAACCACCATTCCCTATTATCAGGAAATATTAAAATCAGCCCAGTTCCAGAACGGCAAATTTGACACCTCATTTGTTGAAACACACCCGGAATTAACCCAATACTCTGTGTATCGATCATCAAGGAATCTTGCTACAGCGATCGGCGCAGCGGTTGCCGCGCATATGGGGCTGTAACTAACAACTATCAACAGAACAACAATGGAAACAACCATGAGCCAAGTTCACATCACTGATACCGTACTGCGCGATGCCCATCAATCGTTACTGGCCACACGCATGCGTACCGAAGATATGCTACCTATCTGTAGCAAGCTCGATGATATTGGCTACTGGTCACTGGAAATGTGGGGTGGCGCAACATTTGACGCCTGCATTCGATTCCTGAAGGAAGATCCGTGGGAAAGATTACGTCAACTTCGAGAAGCCCTGCCCAATACTCGTCTACAAATGCTGCTACGTGGTCAAAATTTGCTGGGCTATCGTCATTATTCTGATGATGTCACCAAGGCCTTTGTAAAATTATCAGCAGACAACGGAATTGATGTTTTCCGTATTTTTGATGCGCTCAATGATGTCCGCAACTTGCGTGTCTCTATTGAGGCTGTAAAAAAAGCAGGCAAACATGCGCAGGGGGCGATTAGTTACACCATCAGTCCAGTTCATACAGTGGATCAATTTGTTGACATGGCAAAGGAACTTCGCGACATGGGCTGTGACAGTATCGCAATAAAAGATATGGCGGGATTGCTCACCCCCACCGCCACTGCTGAATTAACTAAAGCATTGGTAGACGCCCTGGATGTTCCCGTTCATCTCCACTCTCATGCAACGGCTGGCCTTGCCAGCATGTGCCAGATCAAGGCTATTGAAAATGGTTGCCGCCATATTGATACCGCAGTATCAACATTGGCCGGTGGTACCAGCCATCCACCAACAGAAAGTATGGTCGCGGCGCTCAGGGACACAGAGTATGACACCGGTTTAAACCTCGAATCATTACAGGAAATTGGTTTTTATTTTTATGAGGTGCGGAAAAAATATCATCAATTTGAAAGTGAGTTCACTGGACTGGATACACGGGTACAGGTAAATCAGGTGCCGGGTGGAATGATTTCCAACCTGTCCAACCAGCTTAAAGAGCAAGGGGCACTGGAACACATGAACGAAGTGCTGGATGAAATACCCCGCGTTCGCGAAGATCTGGGCTTCCCTCCACTGGTCACACCGACTTCGCAAATTGTTGGCACACAAGCCTTGCTTAATGTTCTTTCAGGAACTCGTTATAAAAGTATTACCAATGAAGTTAAGCTCTACCTACAGGGTCGATACGGTAAACCACCCGCAGAAGTTAACGCTTCGGTTCGTCAACAGGCCATCGGAAATGAAGATGTCATCACCTGTCGGCCAGCTGATCTTATCGATCCTGAAATGGAAAAGTTACGTGATGAAATTGGTACATCGGCGAAAACTGACGAGGATGTATTAACCTACGCCATGTTTCCAGAAGTTGGACGTAATTTCATTGAACAACGAAATGAAGGAACATTGGTCCCAGAATTACTAGAACCTGCAGTCGGTGATACTCAAGCCTATTGTGTAGCCGCCACTGAATTCAATGTTGCTATGCACGGTGAAGATTTTCATATCAAAGTTACCGGCACTGGCCACAAAATGCAGGATAAACGTGCTTTTTATATCAATGTGGATGGAGTTCCAGAAGAAGTCATTATCGAATCATTAGATGAAGTTGTGACCTCTGGTGATGTAGAAAGTGCGCGATCATCCTCACGCAGTGCTGGCAGCAGCAGACCCAAAGCTTCTTCGCCTGGCCAGGTAACTACCTCTATGCCGGGTATTATTGTTGATGTACTGGTATCCGTTGGAGATAAAGTGGCTGCTGGTGATCCTGTTCTGGTTACAGAAGCCATGAAAATGGAAACCGAAATTCAGGCGCCCATTGCGGGCACCATTAAAGAACTCCATGTACAAAAAGGTGACAGCGTTAACCCGGATGAATCACTGATTGAAATAGAATAATTATTTATTACTTGATTATTGTTTCGACTATTATTTTGAGAGTTGGTCTACAATGTCTTGCGCATATTGATCTATCTCATCAAGTATCTTTATGCTTTCTTTATCAGGATCGTCCCTCTGCCGTAAGTCAATGACAGATTGTTTAAAATCATCAAAAGTTAACCCTGATTCACCATTTGAAACCAAAAGACGTTGATGACGAAATTCATTCCAACGTTTTATATCACCATCATTCAATGTTTCTGGGTAATTCCGCGCCCGGTATCGGAATAACATCTCAGGGAGTCGTGCATCATCAAAAGGTAAATCTAGCGCCTCCAGCTGAGAAGGTTCTGTTTCATGAACAATTTCCATTCGCGCACGATCGTTGTTAGAGAAAAACCCTCCACTGTAAAGCATATAATCAGGATCACTGACTGGTTCAAAATCACGATTCTTAAATATCGCCTGGATATTCTTTATAAACTGGGGTGAAGCCAAAAGTGTTCCCAGGTGTTGCTGTGCAACTTCTGTGTCTATCTTCCATCGTTTTGCTGATTCTGGTGACATGGTATTAGCTGGCACTACAATCGGACTTTTATTGATATGGATTGTTTTTATAGGTAGTCGGTCACAACCCTCCGGTAATTCATCCTGACGAACAAATAAACGCTCGCTCATCTCCTCCGGGCTCAATGTTAAAAAAGACTGAGGGTCTACTCGTAAATCGTAAACGATCACTTCATTCTTATTAACAGGATGCGCGGCGAATGGTGCCACCAGAGCAATACAACCTTGCTCTGATGGGTACATCGAAGAAACATGTAAAACAGGAACCGGTTTGGCTATATTGAGCAATTGCGCAATCTGCTGTTTAGTGCGGCGCGTGAACACGTAATCATATAATCGTGGTTGTCGTTCGCGGATTAACTTTGCCAGGGCAATAGTCGCATGAACATCTGATAAGGCATCATGCGCAGCCTCATGGCTGATTCCGTTTGCCTGCGTTAATTGTTCAAGGCGGAAACTGGGCTTGCCATCTGGGTGGGTTGGCCACTCTATGCCTTCTGGGCGAAGTGCATAGGTTAATCTCACCATGTCTATAATGTCCCAACGCGAATTTCCATTTTGCCACTCACGTGCATATGCGTCGAAAAAGTTACGATAAAGACTAAATCGAGTTATTTCGTCATCAAAACGGATATTGTTATAACCTGCAACACAGGTATTAGGTTGCGAAAATTTTTCATTGATCTGACTTATAAATTCAACTTCTGGCAATCCTTCGGCCAACGCTTTTTGCGGCGTAATACCTGTTATCAAGCATGCTTCTGGATGTGGCAAAAAATCATCCGCGGGACGGCAATAAATACATAGAGGTTCATCAATTACATTAAGCTCGAGGTCTGTTCGTAAACCCGCAAATTGTACGGGGCGATCACGACGCGGATCAGCACCAAAAGTTTCGTAGTCATACCAGTACAAGCTTGGTTGATTATTATTCTGTGCCAATCCTGCTCCTCCAAATATATGATAAAACTTTATTTACGCTATCAGGATTGTGCTGATGCATTATTCATTGGCTGGCGACATATCAGGCGCCGTATCTGGTGCAGAAAATAAAACTACTGTGACATTGTCAGAACCACCATTATAAACAGCCCTTTGTATCAGCAAATCAGCTTTTTCTTGCTCACTGACTTCAAGTTTAAAAATTTCGGCTATTTCTGCATCTGTGACTTCGTCTGTCAGGCCATCGCTACATAACAAGAATTGATAATGACGATAAAGAGTACCTTGTGCATGCCCCACATTCATTGTATATTTTTTTGACATACCCATAGATTGGGTAAGATAGTTACGATGAGGATGATCAATAGCTTCTTCTGCAGTAATCGTTCCATCATCTACCATACTTTGAACCAGTGAATGATCCTGGCTCACCTGTACTAATTGCTCACCATCCCAACAGTAAGCTCTGCTATCGCCTACCCAGGCTATTTCATATTTTTCGGCATCAAGTTTTAGAGCAACAGCCGTCGAACCCATAGCTTTTCGACCTTTACGATTATTCCCTGCCTCCAGTACTGTTCGATGCGCATTGACCAAAGCATCAGCCATCAATTTACCTTTTTTTATACCTTCGCTAACACTATCAACCACAATCTGACTGGCAATCTCTCCAGCTTCATGCCCTCCCATACCATCGGCAAGCACACAAAAACCAACTTCGACATTGACGGCATAATTATCTTCATTCTCCGCTCGGACATTGCCTACATGCGTACCATGTCCACACTTATAAACTGTCATTAGCGTATAAATACCTCTAATCTAGAATTTTATTCTAATACACTGATATTACTCGTTATTTTTCGATCCCAGCTCCCTCATGAAAGACCAACAGCCTCTATAAATGTTGAAAATAAGAGAAATAAGTATTACACGACAGTTAGCACTGATTCACTATAAATAGACTGTAAACATGATTTTATACTGCTTTATGAGAAATTTTGGACCATGTGAACAAAGAACAACCATTTTGGTTTTTTTACGCAAATTGGTGCCAGAAAACTGGGTATAATGTTGATTATTGGCACATAAACATTGTTTGGCAACTCGATAAATAGACCATCACATATAAGGTGATACCGTGAATAATAAAATGCTTAAGGTTTCTAAAGAACTCTGTGCTGTAACACTATGGGTTCACCCTGAAGGACGCGTCGTTGGCTCCCTATATTTAAAAGAACAAGGGGCAAACAAAGAAGAAAATGAATACCCATTGGATGTCCTTAATCAATGCAACCCATTTCTCGTTTTCAAAGTTGATGACCCTGATGAGCTGCGATTTTACAACATCAAATCTGTTACTCGCGTTGAATATGAGTCCAGTGGCGCTGGCACTACTGCTGGGGCTGAGCCAATGCATTGTCATCTTCATATGATGGATGGTTCACTCATCCATGGCACTATTTTTGAATCTTTGCCGCCAGATCATTCCCGCTTGCTGGATTACCTCAATAGAGGTGAAGAAAATTTCATCAAAGTCCATGTCGATAATGGGCTGATATATCTTATCAACAAATCATACATCAACCATGTTCATGTAACAGGTATTGAGAACACCAGGAGTGAGGAGTGAAGTGTATCAATCCAGGGTTCATAGTTCACAAGATACAAAGCATCCTCTGAGTATGCTGGGATGAGTTTACTCTCTGGCATTCAGGCCAACCGAGCTATTGCTACCATTCTTTCCAAGAATGGCTCAGCTACGCCTGAGGGTAAGCGAGCTCTGTTTAAACTTAAACAAATCGGGGAGCCTGCCATCCCCAAACTAATTGAAGCATTAGGCAATGCTCAACACACAGCCACACTGGAACAATTACTTTCAAGTTTGGTCCGCAATAATACACTAGCTATTTTTGTAACCAGTCTTGGCGATGGTGACCAACGAATTGTTGATGGTGTCACCCAAATACTAAAGCGCTCTCAAGACTTCAACCCCAATGACTTGTTTCCCTATTTTGATGATACGGAAATTTCTAAAACATCGCTTGGCGAAATTTTGCAAGCTCATGCCAATCGTACCAACCCAAATACATTGCTAGCTCTTCTGGACACGGCGGACAGCAAAGTTCGCCCTATCCTTTATAAAGTTCTGGATAAACTGGCTAATGACGACTTGATTCCCGACCTGATACACAAACTGGATTGTGATCAACCTATGGTTCGCACCCACATTCTTCGTCTATTGTCTCGATTTGACACAAAAGAAAGTTGTGAAGGTTTGGTAAAAGGACTCAGCGACCCAAATAAAGCTGTTCGGCAAGCTGCGCTGGATGGCCTGGCAAAGCTTAATGCAAAAGAAAATGTCGGGGATATCTGCAAATTACTTAGTGACCCCGACCTTACCGTGCAATCAGCTGCTATCGAAACTCTTGGAAAAATTCGCTCACCTGAAACAATTAAGCACCTCATCACTGTATTGCAGGACGAATCTGAGTACGTACGGCGCGCCGCCGTGGAAGTGCTCAATGAAGTTGGTGATCATAGCGCAGTTAAAGACCTGCTTAATGCATTGCGGGACGCTGACTGGTGGGTAAAAGTACGTGCCGCTGATGCCCTGGGATCTATCGGTGGCCCAAAAGTTTTTGATGCGGTTCTAGCGCTTATTAAAGACAAAGATGAGTTTCTACGACGCACTGCTGTGGAAATTTTAAATAGCAGCAAAGATCCTCGCGCTCTTGATCGCCTTATTGAAGCATTACGAGATGAAGATTGGTGGGTTCGCGAACGCGCTATTGATGCACTGGCAGCCATTGGCGATCAACGTGCTGTGCCGCATCTTATTGACATGTTGACTGAAAATCCTGAGGCAGGCCAGGTAGTTATTCGAGCACTGGCGACATTGGGGGACAAGCGAGCAATTACTCCACTAATGAAACAATTGAGCAATTCAAACAATGCATTACGTAAAGAAGCGCTCAAGGCATTGGAAGGTCTAACGGATGAAAACAATGCTGCGGCCGTTCAGGAGGCCGCCACACAACTTATGGATATGCGTTCAGACGATGTTGGTGATGTAGCAAACAAAACTGTACGCAGCCTTGTCATGCGCTTTGGTGACCAAACAGATAATAACTCAAATACCAATGACTCTGCCTCCCCCACAACGACCTCCGTAAATTTACAAATGCCCATAGAGGATCTACCTACACAGACGATTGAAAATAAACCAGCTAGTTCTGAATCTGGCAGCAATAAACTCTCTGAAAATAAATCCGACCAAACTCAAACAATGGCGGCAGGATTTATCGATCCTGCTCAACTCACCCCTAACACTATCCTTGCAGATCGTTACCACGTTATCCGAAAAGTCGGTGAAGGTGCATTTGGTGTTGTATGGCTTGTTGAAGACGTGATGGTAAGTGACAAATTCATTCTTAAATTTCTTAAGCCCCACGTAGCAGCTGATCATAATATGATTGAACGTTTTACCCATGAATTACGTTATGCGCGAAAAATTACCCATGAAAATGTTATCCGAATTTATGATTTGATCACCATTGGTAAATCCTATGCTATCTCAATGGAATACTTTCCTAGCCACTCTCTTGCTGACGAAATTCGTCGCAACAAAGGGAAGAATTTTGATATTCAGCGCAGCATAGAATTAGTGAGTAGCATATGCCGTGGCATGGCACCTGCACAGTTAGCTGGTGTCGTACATCGAGACCTTAAACCTGCCAATATACTTATCAACGATGATGATTTGGTAAAAATAGTTGACTTTAGTCTTGCTGCTGCAGCACGTAAAGCTGACTCGCGACTTACCAAAAGTGGGATTCTTGTTGGCACCCCCACTTATATGGCACCTGAGCAAGTACGTGGAAAAACTATCGACTCACGCACCGACATCTACACACTTGGTATTATCATGTATGAAATGCTTGTGGGTGAAGCACCATATATAGGTGATGAATCCATGGCTATTCTTTTTCAACATGTTGAAGGTGACCCAACTCCGCCCCGTGAAGTGAATCCCGATATTCCGAAAGCTATGGAAAAAATTATCCTCAAAGCTATGGCTGTTGATCCTGAAAAACGATTCCAGACTTTTGATGAACTACGTGTAAAGCTTGAAAAAGTCGCCCGTAGTTTAAAAAAAGGATCGTGAACTAATGGCAAGAGTGGATGCATTTCTCAAGTTAGGTCGAGATCAGGGATGTACTGATGTTCATCTTGCGGTGGGCTTACCGCCTTTACTTCGTAACCTCGGTGAATTGTCTCCGATTAAATATCGGGACCTTACTGAACAGGAACTCGACAGTCTAATATTTGAAATATTGACCAACAAGCAAACCGAATCATTCCGAGCTGGACATGATCTGGATTTCGCCTACGAAAGCGATGAAGTAGGTCGTTTTCGAGTCAGTTTATACCGAAAAACTACTGGCATAGGCGCAGCATTTCGGCTTGTTTCATCTAAAATACCTACGCTGGAAGAATTAGGTCTTCCTCCCATAGTGTCTAAATTCCTCGATATACACCAGGGATTGATTTTGGTCACAGGATCAACCGGCACTGGAAAGTCCACTACCCTCGCCTCGATGCTGGATTTGCTTAATCGAAATCGCCGATTAAACATTATTACACTTGAAGACCCCATCGAACACATACACAAAAGCGAAATGTCGCTAGTAGTCCAACGAGAAGTAGGTACACATGTTGATAGTTTTGCAACTGGTTTAAGAGCAGCCCTACGTGAGGATCCCGATGTTATTCTTGTGGGTGAACTGCGTGACCCTGAAACAGTAATGATGGCGATGACTGCTGCAGAAACAGGGCATCTGGTTTTAGGGACCTTGCACACAACTTCCGCTACCAAAACACTCGATCGAATTATTGATGCCACACCAACTGAACTCAAGGCGCAAGCCACAAATTTCCTTGCCCAACACTTGCACGGTGTAATTAGTCAAAAACTGGTAAAAAGTGCGGATGGCCGTAGTCGAAAAGCAATCATTGAGATTTTTATCAATACTCCTGCAATCGGTAATCTTATAAATACTGGTAAAATCTTCCAGATCCCCTCTATATTACAGACAGGACGTGACAAAGGAATGCAGCTCATGGACCAAGCTCTTCTTGAAGCTCTGAACAATAAGGAAATCGATCCTGATGATGCATACATCCATGCTACCGATAAAAAACAATTTCAACGTTTTGTCACAGACCCTGATCTTCTTCCTCAAGTTGATCTGGCCGTCAGTTAATTCAGTATGAGAGACATGTTCCCATGAACCGTGTAGATGCCTTTTTAGAATTGCTGATAAAACAGGAAGGGTCTGACTTGCATCTTGTTTCAAGTAATCCACCACGTATACGACTGTACGGTGAAATACATCCGGTCAAATATCGTGAACTCACCGAAGATGAAACCAAAGACCTGTTATTTGAAATCATGTCTGACCGAGTGCGCACCATTTTTGAAGAAAAAGGTTGTGTCGACTTTGGCTACGAATTAACTGGTATTTCTCGATTTCGAGTCAATGCATTTCGTCACCTTTATGGTATAGGTGCTGTATTTAGATCTATTCCTGAGAAAATAGTCTCTCTGGATGAACTATTAATGCCCCCGGTTCTTAAAACCTTATCAAGGCAACGAAAAGGATTAATACTCGTTTCGGGACCTACGGGCTCGGGAAAATCAACTACACTCTCCGCGATGATTGATTGTATCAACACTGAACGTAAAGGACATATCATCACCATTGAAGACCCTGTGGAACATGTGCATAAACACGTGGGCTGCTTGATCAGTCAACGCGAAGTGGGTGATCATACCGACAGTTTTGCATCCGCCCTTCGATCTGCACTACGTGAGGATCCAGATGTTATCCTAGTTGGTGAAATGCGAGACCTGGAAACTATTAGTCTGGCTGTCACCGCTGCTGAAATGGGGATACTTATTCTTGGTACTTTGCATACGAATGGTGCCGCAGCTGCTATAGACCGAGTCATCAACGTCTTCCCACCTGGTGAGGAACCCTACATTCGATCAATGTTATCAACATCACTATGTGGTGTAATCTCGCAGCAATTGGTAAAAACAGCTGATAACAGAGGTCGGCTTGCAGCAGTGGAAATTCTGATTAATAATTCAGCAACATCTAACATAATCCGTGAAGGAAAAACGGAACAACTCGAAACCATAATCCAGGGTGGCGCATTACAAGGCATGCAAAGCATCGACATGGCTTTACGCCGTCTACTTGACGAAAAACTGATCACTGGTGAAGAAGCGTACAGAAAGGCTCGGCTGAAAAATAATTTTGAACAATACAGAGAACAAGATGAGTCACCTAACTCGACAATCTCTACTTTCCAGTAGACTAACTTCAAAACAATCAATTTTGAGCAGGCAAATCCAACATGCAGTCTAAATTAATACTGACACTGGATGGCGAAATAATTAACGAATATTCGCTAAAAGATAAAACCGTTAGCATAGGCCGCAAACATGGTAACGATATCCAGCTTAATGATTTAACCATCAGTGGTCGTCATACACTTATTGCTCCCACTGCAGACAATCATTACGCCATTGAAGATCTTGCTAGCACCAATGGGACTCTTGTAAATGGTATCCATATCGATAATACAACACTTAAACATGGCGACATTATTCAGGTTGGCCATCACCAGTTCACTTTTTTGAGTGAAGGTGAGGAAAAATATGAGCCAACAATGTTTATCAAAGCTGAGATGGATGAAACTCAAATGGTGTTACCGGAGTGGGAATCACGCGCTGAAGCCATACAAGGCCAACCTTTAGCAGGTTTACGTACAATAAATGGCCCACTTCCCAGGACAGTCATGGAACTTAGAAAGGCATTCAGCACTGTAGGATTTCAGGGGAAAAAACTTGCGCTAATAAGCCGTGGACTAGATGGCTATACAATTAACGAGATTTTTGAAAAAAATAAAAACAGACGAGGAACAGACCATCCGTTGATAAACGGTGAAGCAATATCAGCAAAGCCTGTTGATCTTAAGTCTGGAGATATTATAAACATTGCGGGTTTCGAAGTAGAGTTCTACAACATACACTAAACCACAAAAAGATACTTCACTATCCTATATTCTACGAAGAGATAGAATTCTACCTGCTTTCATTTGGTTCTGCCGCAAATGAACTTGATAATATGATTATTTTAACCCTTCGGTTTTTACTTCTACCCTGTGATGTTGAATTAGACACCAATGGTTTAAATTCACCATACCCTACTGCAGACATTCTTTCTGGATCTACACCATGCCTGGACAGTAATCGGACAACACTAGCTGCGCGGGAGGCAGACAATTCCCAGTTTGATGGAAATTCATTAGTTGATATCGGAAGGTTATCAGTAAACCCCTCTACCTGTATCTGATTTTCATATTGATTAAGCACTTCAGAGAGTTCTTTTAATAGCGGACGTGATTCATCAGAAAGATACGAGCTTCCGCTAGTGAATAGAATGCTTGATTTGATTTCTACCTCAATCCATAAATCATTTTTCTTGACATGAACCAGGTCTTTATTGATTAGTAATGACAGGCTGTTCTCTACGCGTGCCGCTAATCTGTTTAATGAAGTTTTTGCTTTTTCATTGGCCAGCATGCCCGCCCAATTCTTTGGATAATTGTTCTTTAATAGAACGTGGGGTTGTCTATTAATTGTTATATCATGCTCAATAATTGGTGGTTTCAGTGGACTCTCCAATTGAACAGATAAACCATCTTGCGGTTTCTCAAATGCCGAAGATATGGAATCAGATAAAACTCGGTACTTTCCTTCATTTACGGATGATATTGAATACATAACAACAAAAAAAGCAAATAACAGGGTAATGAAATCGGCGTATGAAACTAACCAACGATCATTTTTTTCAGGCACTTCTTCTTTATATTTTCTTCGCCTGCTCATAATTCTTTTCACTATATATCAATAAATATATTTACGTATCAACTAACAAAACCACGTATCTTTGTCTCAATATTACGAGGGTTCTCCCCTTCGGCAATTGATATGACACCTTCAATAACCATTTCATGTAATTGTGCCTGCGCATGAACAATTGCTTTCAGTTTCGAGGCAACCGGTAATAAGAATAAGTTTGCCAGCCCAACGCCATATATAGTCGCTACAAAGGCAGTCGCAATTCCAGTACCTAATTTTGACGGATCTGCCAGATTCTGCATGACATGAATCAAACCCATCACTGCGCCCAAAATTCCAATTGTTGGACTATACCCACCCATGGATTCGAAAACCTTTGCAGCCTGCATTCCATGATGTTCTTTTGCGTCAAGCTCAACTTCCATTACTCTACGAATAACTTCTGGCTCACTTCCATCAACCAATAATTGCAATCCTTTCTGAGCAAATCTGTCATTTTCAGTCTCCGCAATATCTTCTAGACCTAACAGTCCTTCTTTACGTGCAATGTTGCTCCACTCAAGAATCTTGTTGATAAACTCGTCATTGTCATACTTTGGAGGAGAAATGGCCCAGGTTGCCATTTTTAGAGAGCTCATAAACACATTAAGTGGTGACTGCAGCATTACTGCACCCACAGTACCACCTACTACTATTAAACATGCTGGCCCGTTAATTAAAGTAGTTACTTGACCACCCTCAAGAAATTGGCCACCAAGAATGGCGCCAACTCCTATAACAAGACCAATAAAACTAAGTATATCCATCAAATAACACCGTTATATCCGAACTTCTCATTACAGTTAACGTAATACATACGTTGGCTAAACTAATTCAATAATACATTTCTCAAGGCAAATAAAAGTGGCTGTGAAAGCCACTGTTATTTTCTGGTACTTTCTCTATCATTAATAAACGTTTACCAAATTAAATTAATGAACTTGTAATATTTAAGTCGTTTATTAATCAGAATTTATCCATTCTGTCATTCTAGATTGAAGACGAATCGCAGCTTGACTGTGAATCTGACATACACGTGATTCACTTACTCCGAGGATGGACCCTATTTCACGAAGGTTTAATTCTTCATCGTAATATAAAGTCATCACTAGTCGTTCACGTTCAGGCAGACCTGCGATAGCATCTGCTAAACTTTGCTTGAAATCTTCCGACTGAAGCCCTTCTAACGGCCCTTTGACACGTGGTGTAAATGCTTCTGCCCCACCATGAGATTCTACGTCCAGTTCATCGTAACTAAATACACGGTGCCCACTGGATTCCTGTAAAAGACGGTGATAGTCCTCAAGAGAAACATCAAGTCCTTTAGCTATTTCCTGATCACGTGCATCACGCCCTGTATCATTTTCAATTTTTCTTACAACCTCTGCTACCATTCTTGCTTTTCGATGAACAGAACGAGGTGCCCAATCGTTCTTGCGTATTTCGTCAAGCATTGCTCCACGAATACGAATTCTTGCATAAGTCTGGAAACTAGCACCTTGTGTAGCATCATAATTACGAAGTGCTTCCAGCAAGCCAATCATTCCAGCCTGTACCAGGTCGTCCTGTTGCACGCTAGGTGGCAATCGTGACATAAGATGATAAGCAATACGCTTTACTAACGGCGTATGATGAATTACCAGGGCGTTGTAGTCTTGCGTTTGATCAAAAGCGTTAGCTTCTGCGCACATAACAGCTCCACTCATATCCTTGCTCCTATTTCTTGTTTTTGGTGATTTGCCATAATTAGCCGTTCTACGAAAAATTGCAATTGGCCACCGACAGTTGGTATAGGCCAACTTCCGGATTTACTTGCCAACTTTTTAAATGCTAATGCTGATTTACTGCGTGGATATGCATCTACTACTGCACGTTGTTTCTGTATTGCTTTACGTAAATAATCATCTTCAGGAATAACACCCGCAAAATCAAGAGCTACATCAAGATAGCGATCTGTTACTTTTAATATTTTGTTAAATAGTAAACGACCTTCTTGAGCACTATGCGCCATGTTTGAAATAACCCGAAATCGATATATGCCATGTTCACTACTCAAAAGCTTAATGAGTGCATATGCATCAGTAATTGAAGCCGGTTCGTCACAAACCACAACCACTACTTCATGGGCTGCTCGGGAAAATGTTACAACGCTTTCATTAATACCTGCAGCGGTATCGATGATTAAATAATCTGGGCTTAAACTAATCTCACTGAAGGCACTAATTACACCAGCATGTTCTGCTGTGCTTAGTTCAGACATAGCCTTAACTCCAGAAGATGCTGGTATAACTCTCATACCATGAGGGCCTTTACACATGACTTCTTCAAGAGAACGAGCCCCATTAAGCACATGAGACAAATCATACTCAGGTTGCAAGCCCAACATTACATCAACATTTGCCAGGCCCAGGTCGGCATCCATCAACATGACTTCTTTACCCTGGCTAGCAAGGGTAACCCCTAAGTTAACAGAAACGTTTGTTTTTCCAACACCGCCTTTACCGCTGGTTACAGCTATGACACGAACAGGCTGTGGTCGAGCAATTCTGTGTAAGTTATCCGTTTGATCTACTGATTCAGCCATGAGCATTTTCTACCATCCTGCGATACGCTAATATTGAATTTTGATCCTGATCCATATGACTCTAAATAATGCAATATCTGTTCCAACCTTGATTTAAGGGTAAATCCTCCCAGAATTGCATAAAAACACCTGTTTTAAGGTCATATCCCTGTCAGACAAGCAATTTCCCAAGCAAATATGCCAGCTCTTTGACTCATTAGAATGACTCCGCCAGTGTTTCGGCGCTTGAGGGGAATTTAGGAGGATAACTAGTTCTGGTGATGTTATTGAGAAAATCGATCAGCCAAATATGGTTCGTGCGGCCTGATTTTACTTTTAGCACCAACTATCAATTGCTGATTGGCAGTTGCAGATCCTTATCAGAGTGCCTATTCGCTACTTTCTGACAGTTTCTGTAATGATTCTAGCATTGAGAATGGCATAGCCACGTGAAGGTTTCCCTCAGTGCTATCCATGCTCACATGGAATGTTATAACGATAACAATGTCATTTGGGGCAAGAACATTTGTAAGCTGAGGATTAACTTCTGAACTAACAAATTCAGGTTCCAGTGATGTAACAGGAGACCAGGCATCCTTAAACGTGACAAACAATTTCTCAAGAATCATTTCGATCACGCGCAATTCTGTCGGAGCGAATTCTCGCCCTTCATTTATATTAAAAGGTCTACCCTCACCACCAAAATATTTGTCAACTAGCATAAAGACCAGTTTTGGATCAAATACAAACAATCCTATAGTTTCAAGTGGTTTTATAAGGGCAATATTCATACTAGTTGGAATAAAAAGGCTATGGGTATAATCAGAAAATTTGAGGGAACGCATCCCATATAAATTAATTTCTGTATTACAACCCAGCAATTTTGATAAAGCTAACTGAAAAAATCCTGAAAAACGCTCGTTCACCATTTCTAACATTGGAAATTTTTTACCAATTTCATGGTCGTTTCTGCTGGAGGGATTATCCCCTGCTGAATCCCCTTCCTCACTACTAGACAATGATTCTCCACCTTCTGTAATCAGATCATCTGACGAACTCTGTAATAATGCATTAATTTCTTCCTGGGACAGTAAATCATTCGCAGCCATGGGTATATATCCAGTAATTTATTGATGTAACAAAATCATAATTGATTATTTCTGGCCTATCTAGGAAGCAGTTATTGCATTACGAATGTAGTGAAATAGACAGCTTCTAAACCTGGATCACCAGTTTCCTGTTCAAGAATACGTCGGATAATCTCTAGTGCTTCTGCACGGAGTCTTTCCTTACCTTCAACCGTATTTATCTTGTCGTACTGCTGGTCACTAAATAACATATTTAAATTATTCCTGATCACTGGCATATGTATTTTCATTTGCTCCAATACCTCGGATGATCGCGCCATAACTTCTACAGTAATTTGTAAAAATCTTGCATTTCCCTGACCAGAAAAATTTACTACAAAGGTAGGATCTATCGGTAGATAAACAGCAGGTAATGATTCTCTGTTACTACTCTCATCAAATCCGCCACTCGGATTACCTGGAATCACACCAGATACATACAATGTGGCTAGAACAATCAATGCGGCACTAATGGCTGGCAAAACACCAATCAAGAATATCTTAGAGGTGAATGATTTTTCCGTTTTACTGCTTACTTCACCATCAGCCATGCAAATATTTCCTTTCATTTAATTGCTCAAGGAGATTTAAATATCTATCTCTTATTTATTAGCAATTGTTATGCCATGAAATCTAAAATAATTTTTTCTGTTAATTCAACATGTTACCAAAACATATCTGTTGAAAAGACAATATTTTGACCTCAAGCGACTACCCCAAAGTCGAAATATTGCCAATCAGATCTTCTTTAGAAAAATCTCTCGCTAGACTGCCTTTTTAGCTCGGGTACAATGCATGACTTTATTGAATCAACACTGACGGAATAACAATGCGCGGCCCTTTAAACCTGAAATTTGTCTTCCTTTTCTGCTTCTTACTCCTTGTACCTGGGACTAGCTGGACATTTGATTATTTACAGCCACTACCTGAGTCATCACCAGTTCCGGTAGAAAACCCTCAAACACAAGCCAAAATAGCC
>JAUVNZ010000155.1 GCA_030599435.1 Gammaproteobacteria bacterium
CTCGGACACTTCAGTCTGGCCAATCGCCGCATGCACAACAAATCATTTATCGTTGATAACCAGGCGGCAATCGTTGGCGGGCGCAATATTGCGGTCGAATATTTTCAACTGGAAACCACCGGTGAATTTATAGATTTTGACATGTTTGCTACCGGGCCCATCGTAAGAGATATATCAGATTCATTCGACACCTACTGGAACAACGAGCTCGCGGTTCCCATGGAAGCGCTTTCTGACAAGCCCGACCAAAAATTGATCGAACAGGATGAAGAGTCGGTCAGGCAGCTAATGGAAAAGGCCGGTGATTCTATTTATGCTGATGCTATTAATTCATCGCTGATGCGTCAATTTTCCGCCGACGAACTGGATCCGTATATGGCTAAAGCACGGATGATCGTCGATGATCCGAGTAAACTAACAGCCAAAATTTCAAATGAACATAAAATTGTCGCAACGGAAATTGCACAAACCCTGCGCGAGGCAAAGCAGGAAATTATATTGCTTACGCCCTATTTCATCCCCGGCAAAAGTGGCATCGAGTTCTTCAGGGGGCTGCGTGATAAAGGCGTAAAAATAGTAGTGCTGACCAATTCACTGGCCAGCAATAACCATACCGCTGTGCATTCGGCCTATTCATCCTATCGAAAAGACCTGCTAAAAATGGGAGTTGAGCTATGGGAAGCACGTGCCAATGCGTCAGTAATCACCGTTGAGAGTGACGACACTACGCTAACGAGCCCACTCACACTACATACCAAGGGTATCCTGATCGATCGCAGACAGGTTTTCGTCGGCTCATTAAACCTTGATCCACGTTCCATCGACATCAACACTGAAATGGGTGTACTGATCGAATCAGAGGCGCTGGTATCTGGGATGACGGATCGTGTCCTGGCCCACATACCAAAGATTGCATACCGCCTGCAACTGGATGACAACGGCAAGATAAGCTGGCATGCAGATATCGATGGTCAGGATGTGGTTGAAACTAAGGAACCACTGACCAACTGGTGGCGCCGGTTTACAGCCTGGTTCCTGAAGATCGCGCCTGAGCAGCAGCTATAGGATAATTAGTGTCAGAAAACTATTGAGCTCTGGCAATTATTTCTCTTGCTCTTTAAGCCGCTTTAACAGACAAATGTAAGCCAAGTGCTTTTATTATAGAAAAAAGTGTAGATATTTTAGGATTCCCATTCTCAGAAAGAGAACGATAGAGACTCTCTCTGCTTAATCCAGTTTGTTTCGATATCATTGCCATCCCCCCTTTCGAATCAGCTACATTACGTAATGCCAAAAGCAATAATGTTGGATCATCTTCTTCTAGTACCGCCTCAATATAACTTGCAACATCTTCTGCTGAGTTCAGGTAATCGCTGGTCGCATACTTAATAGAAGCAATTTTTTTTGATTCAGTCATTGTATTCTCTCCAAAATTTCATAGCCTGCTTAATGTCACTTTGCTGCGAAGATTTATCGCCCCCACAAAGTAATATAACGACCCTATCCCCTTCTCGACCAAAATATACTCGGTAGCCTTTACCTTCTTTTATCCTCAACTCTGATACGCCATTGCCAACAGATTTCACATCACCGAAATTACCGTTTGCTATACGATCAAGTCGCACCAGTATTTTAGCTTTTGCCCGCCTGTCTCTTAATTGATTAATCCACAAATCGAATGGCACCCTGCCATCCTTAAGCCGAAATATCCTTATTTCCATTGCTATCTCCTTTTGACAATTGTAGCTTATAGGCTACATTTGTCAAATAAGACACTAACTGGTGGATTTGATTCATTGTTCAATGGGCTCATCATATAAAGATGATGGCCGTATGGGAATCTGGCTGAAGGCAAGTATTCATCATATACGACAGACAAATATTGATATACTGACCGTCGAGTAATTTTATAACTACAATAAATTTATGCTTCTAACGGATAGGTGAAATTATGTTAAGAATACACCGAATTTTATTGATATTTATTTCATATATGTTCATCGCAGGACCTGTTTATGCAGAGCCCAAGGAGGATCTTGCCGAGGAATCTATGAACCCCCTCAGCACTGTCATTAGTGTGCCGTTCGAGAACAATACCTTATTCGGTACTGGGCCATCCAAGTCCACAGTCAATGTCCTGAATATAAAACCTATTTTCCCGGTGAATATGGGAAAATGGAATTTGATTAATCGAGTAACCGTACCGATCGTCTACACACAAGGGCAAGACGAAGTAATAACTGGAGATTTCACCTCGGGTATGGGAAACCCGGGCTCTTTTGGTTTTGGCAAAGCCTTCGGTCTGGCTGATGTTACCTACCAGGGTTTTATTACTCCCGCCAGCTCTGGCAAGGTGGCCTGGGGTCTGGGAGCTTCGTTGGTCATCCCTACACATACTGAGTTTCGGTTCGGCACAGACAAGTGGTCAGCAGGACCCGCAGCTGTAATGTTTACCTCAACGGGGAACTGGATACTGGGGGCGATTGCCCAGAACATCTGGTCATTTGCAGGTGATAGTGATGCGGCAGATGTAAACGTTTTTTCAGCACAGATTGCAGTAAATTATAAATTGAAAAATAGATGGTATCTCACCACTGCTCCGTTAATAACTGCCAATTGGGAGGTGGACAAAAATGACCGCTGGACAGTGCCTCTTGGAGGTGGTGTCGGCCGACTGCTGAAACTTGAGGGCAAAAAAGCCGTAGCCATTGATGTCGGCGCATACTATAACGTCGAGACACCACGATTCGCTAATAACTGGTACTCACAAATATTGGTTAATTTCCTGTTCCCCAAATAACATGTAGCCGAAAGCAGTGATTCAAACTAGTTTCCTAAATCCCTACCCCTGAACAGTTTTTGCTATTCTAATTATGTATTCTAAATTAGCGCTAAGGCTCTTCACGCACTTTTTCTTTTACTAAACTCTGAAGGAGACTCAAGCCAGAGTGCTAACTTTTCTGCCCCCATGGGTTTAGCTATGTGGAAGCCCTGTCCATAATCACAGCCCAGGACTTCCAGGATATCAAAGATTTCCTGACTTTCAATTCCTTCAGCAACAACAGACAGACCAAGGTTATGTGCAAGGTCGATGGTTGATCGAACAATTACAGCATCATCTTCGTCTTTGATCATATCCATGACAAAAGACTTATCAATTTTTAATTCAGCTACCGGTAGTTCTTTTAAATGCTGCAACGAAGAATAACCGGTTCCAAAATCATCAATGGATATTTGCACACCTATGTTTCGTAGTGTCGTCAGTACATCAAGGCTTTTCTGTGTGTACATCATCAAGACACTTTCTGTTATTTCCAGGGTGATGCGTGATGGTTCAATATCAAAGTATTTTGAGTTTCTTCTTATTAACTCTGGCAATTCCAGGTCGAATAAATCAACCACTGACACGTTGATGGACATACCAAGATCATGACCCGTAATTTTCCATTTAGATAATTGCTGGAATGCATTATTGATTACCCAGGTAGTTGTTTTGCACATGTAGCCGGTTTGTTCTGCCAATGATATGAATGCGTCCGGATATAATAATCCTCGTTCAGGATGTTGCCAGCGAATCAAGACTTCGACTTTATCTGCCATGCCTGTTTTTATATTGATCAGCGGCTGGTAGTGCAATAGAAACTGGTTCTCTTCAATGGCAGCACGTAAGTCACTTGCCAGCTCGAGCCGGTTCAGTATGCCCTCACCCAGTGATTTGTTATATCGTGCATAAGATTCAGCGGATTTTTTTGCGGTATACATAGCAACATCTGCATGCTGCAGTAACAGATCAGCATTGTCGCCGTCTTCAGGATATAGAGACAGGCCAATACTGACACCGAGTTCAACGCTCAGGTTTTCCAGTGCAAATGGTTTTTTCAATGTCTGAATAATACGGTTCATTAGAGTGATGCACTCTTGCTCGTTTGCTGACGGCATAAGAATGAGGAACTCATCTCCTCCCATGCGCGCTACAGTATCACCGCTACGAATCACCTGGCTCAGACGTACACCAATTTCACGCAGGACACGATCACCAACGTGGTGTCCAAGTGAGTCATTAATTTCTTTAAAGTCATCCAGATCCATCAGCATAACAGCGAGGGATTTTTCCTCACGTTTTGCCGAGCTGATAGCCTGGTCGAGGCGGTTAACAAATAAAGTTCGATTGGGTAAGTTGGTCAATGCATCATGCATCGCCATGTATTCAAATACTGCTGTTTGTTCTTTCTCTTTTGTTATGTCTTCAAGTACTGCAACATAATGCGTAATTTTTTCATTTTCACTGACTACAGGAGAAATGCATGCCCTCTCCCAACTTAGACCACCGTCTTTAGTCTGGTTTCTAACTTCGCCTTTCCAGATGCCGCCGGCTTTTATAGTCTCCCATAGTCGTTTAAGCGTTAGTTCATCGGTATATTCAGGCTTTAATATGTCAGGTTCCTTACCAAGCACAGCATCGAGTTCGTGACCGGTAGTTTTGGTAAAGGCAGGGTTAACGTATTCAATTTTCCCCTCGGTATCGAGAATGATCGTAATACCCGGGTTCTGTTCTATCGCAAGTGATAACTTGTTTAATTGTGCTGCATCTTTTTTTTGTTGTTCGAAGATGC
>JAUVNZ010000164.1 GCA_030599435.1 Gammaproteobacteria bacterium
GGGCAAAAAGGTGACTTGTATCAACCAGAGCCATCAGCATCACCTATTAAAAACGAGCCCACATCATGAACCATTTTGAACACCGGGGCGGACGCTTGTTTGCTGAGGGCGTAGATGTCGTGCGCATTGCCGAGGAAGTGGGCACGCCCTGTTATGTCTATTCACGCGCCACTCTGGAGCGGCACTGGAAAGCTTTTGATTCTGTATTTAGTGGGCATGACCACCTGATTTGTTATGCCGTTAAAGCTAATTCCAGCCTTGCTGTGCTCAACGTGCTGGCTCAACTGGGTTCAGGTTTTGATATTGTGTCGGGTGGAGAACTGGAACGGGTGGTCGCCGCTGGAGGGGATGCTTCAAAAGTGGTTTTTTCCGGCGTAGGAAAAAATGCACAGGAAATGCGCCGCGCGCTGGAACTGGGTATTCGCTGTTTTAATGTGGAGTCTCTGGCTGAGCTGGATCGTCTTAATGAAATTGCTGGTGAGCTCGGTCGAAGAGCACCGGTTTCATTGCGTATCAATCCAGATGTGGATGCCAAAACCCACCCGTATATCTCTACCGGACTAATGGAAAATAAATTTGGCATTGATATTCGTAATGCGCAGGAAGCATTTAAATATGCCGACGAGCTGCTCAACATTGATGTCATCGGTGTGGATTGCCATATTGGCTCCCAGCTTTGTGAGTTAGCGCCGTTTGTGGATGCGCTCGATCGACTGCTTGAATTAATTGATCGCCTGGCTGGGCAGGGCATATTCCTTAAGCACATTGATGTTGGTGGTGGCCTGGGAGTGACTTATCAAGATGAGCAGCCACCCAGCCCCGCCGACTATGCCGCAGCGATTTTGGATAAGCTCAAACAGGCTGATCTGGAAATTATTCTGGAGCCGGGCCGTGCCATTGCCAGTAATGCCGGCATACTGTTGGCGAAGGTGGAATACCTCAAACTCGGAGATGTAAAAAACTTTGCCATCGTTGATGCCGCAATGAATGATTTGCTGCGGCCAGCGCTTTATGGTGCCTGGATGGATATTATTCCGGTGACACCCCATGAAGATGGCGAAAAAAATATCTATGACGTCGTGGGCCCAATATGCGAGACAGGTGATTTTCTTGGCAAGGATCGCGAGCTGATACTGGCAGAAGGCGATATTCTGGCCGTGTGTTCGGCAGGGGCGTATGGGTTTAACATGAGCTCAAACTACAATACTCGTCCGCGTGCTGCGGAGGTTATGGTTGATGGTAGCCATTATCATGTGATTCGTGAGCGGGAAACGTTAAGTGATCTGTGGCGAGAAGAATCCATCCTGCCAGAGTAAGTTTTTGTACCAGAACTCAACCACTACTATTCTGCTAACAAAAACACTCCAACGATTTACCAGATTGGTTTATCGTTGGGGTGTTGTTGTTGTTTTTTATGGCTAGAAGTAGCCAGAAATAACTAGAGCTAGCCGTAAATCTATTCCTTAAACTTATTTCTCGACCCTACTTCTCGACAGTGATACGGCGAGAATGGACAGGCGCTTCTCTTTTTGCCACAACAACTTCTAGCGCACCGTTTTTACACTTGGCTTTGATACTATCTGGATCGGCTGTTTCTGGCAGGCTGAAACGGCGTACAAAACTGCCGTAAGATCTTTCGATGCGTTTATAGCCTTCCTTCTCTTCCTCGTGTTCGGCGTGGCGTTGCCCGCTAATGGACAAAACACCATTTTCCATTTCCACCTCAATATCCTCAGGGTTTACGCCCGGAATATCTGCCTGGATCAGGAAACGTTTGTCTTCTTCCTTGATATCCACGGCCGGTGCCCAGTCGCTGGTGGCGACAGGGAAGTTTTCTTTGTCGTCAGTCAGCCGACGGTCGAATAACGTACTCATATCCCGCTGGAGTTTTTGCATTGTATGCCAGGGGTCATAACGTACCATGTTCATGACATTCTCCTTTGCTTCGTTGGTTGGTTGGGCTCCAGTCTCTTAATAAAGTAACGGAGCGATTTAATAAATCGATTTAACAGGGAAGTCTGTTGAAAAACCTGTCCCTACAACTAAAATATTAGGGTAGAAATAGGGAAAAACAACCCACTAAAAAGCTATGTAAAACAGCAGGTTTACGTCAGTGTATTGACTATAATTATGTCGTTATGGAGAGCCTTTTTAAGGCAGTTTAGGCCCTAAAAAGCTCATTTATTAAGCAAATTTGACCATTTTTTGATCACTATATGTAGTGTATGTCTGCAATTAGTATAAATAAATATGAAAATATTTACGTTTTAAAAACCTCTATACGTCTGTCACTATGCTCTGTATCTTTTTGTTATTTATAGTATTTTTATGCCGTAAAATCACTGCTTATCTTATTGACAGATTTGTAAGTAAGGTCCTATTCTTATGCGCGAACACAACATCTAGTGGTTGTGTTACTTGAGGGTTCCACGCCTGATTGGAGGCTGGTCACATTATGATCAGTCAGGCGTGTGATAAGACAAAAACGCCGCTGTAATTGAGGATGTTTGTGTAATGAAAGCCGCATCAACTAATACTATAAAAAATACAATAAATACCGGTATCGAAGATATACCGTTTCAAGCCGCGTCCGTTGATATCTGGGAGAAAAAATACCGCCTGCAGAGTAAAGATGGTGTGATTGTTGATGAAACCATCGATGACACCTATAAACGCGTCGCCCAGGCGTTGGCTGATGTAGAGGAGACAGAAGCAAAACGTAAGGAATGGGGTGAACATTTTTTGTGGGCATTACGTCATGGCGCCATACCCGCCGGACGCATTACCTCAAACGCTGGTGCTCAGGCCTACAAACCAGCCACATCGACTATTAATTGTACTGTGTCCGGCACCATCAAGGATTCCATGAACGATATTCTTGAGAAGGTGCATGAAGCAGGTCTCACGCTCAAAGCTGGCTGCGGCATTGGTTACGAATTTTCTACCCTACGTCCCAGGGGTGCCTTTGTCGCGGGAGCTGGTGCATACACTTCGGGTCCACTGTCCTTCATGGATATCTACGACAAGATGTGTTTTACCATTTCCAGTGCCGGTGGCCGCCGTGGTGCACAAATGGCCACCTTTGATGTGGGTCACCCGGATGTGCTGGATTTTATCCGCGCCAAACGTGAAGACGGTCGTCTGCGCCAGTTTAATCTCTCGCTACTAATCACTCAGGAGTTTATCGAAGCCGTAAAAGCAGACGGTGACTGGAAACTGGCATTCCCCGTTTCCGAAAAAGAAGTTGAAATAGACAACATAGATCTCAGCGATGCCGAGCAGGTGGTGTGGCGTGAGTGGCCAAGTGAAAATGGTTACGTGACGAATGATGAAGGGCTAACGGCCTGTAAAGTGTACCGCACTATCAAGGCGCAGCGTTTATGGGATTCCATCATGACGTCAACCTACGATTTTGCCGAGCCTGGTTTTATTCTTATCGATAAAGTCAATGAGATGAACAACAACTGGTTCTGCGAAAACATTCGTGCAACCAATCCCTGTGGCGAACAACCTTTACCTCCTTATGGTTCATGTCTGTTGGGTTCAGTGAACCTTACCAAGTTCGTGGTAGATCCATTTACAGAGAATGCACGTTTCGACTGGGAAAAATTCGACAAAACTGTTGGCATCTTTACTCGCATGCTGGACAACGTGGTAGAGATTAATGGTTTGCCTCTAGAAGGTCAGCGCCAGGCTATAGAGAACAAACGTCGCCATGGAATGGGTTACTTAGGATTAGGTTCTACGCTCACTCTGATGGGCATGGAGTACGGTTCACCCGAATCACTGGAGTTCACTGAAAAAGTCACTCGTGAACTGGCGATTATCGGTTGGAAAACAGGTTTGGAGCTGGCGGAAGAAAAAGGCCCTGCACCGATCATGGAACAGGACTTTACAGTGACCGCCGATATGTTGCGTAAACGCCCGGAAATGAAACGTGATGGTATTAAAGTCGGTGACAAAGTCAAAGGTAAAGTATTGCATGCCCGTTACAGTCGTTACATGCAAAAAGTAGCAGAAGTAGAACCAGAGCTGGTGGCAGAAATGGCAGAGAAAGGTTGTCGTTTTACTCACCACAGCTCTATTGCACCTACGGGAACTATTTCGCTGTCGCTGGCCAATAACGCCAGTAACGGTATTGAGCCAAGTTTTGCCCATTTGTATTCACGTAACGTGATTCGTGAAGGCAAAAAAACCAAAGAAAAAGTAGACGTCTGTTCCTTTGAGCTTTTGGCTTATCGCAAACTGGTTAATCCAGAAGCTATGCCTTTTGCAGAAGAGGCCAGCAAACAACTACCGGACTACTTTATATCCGCCGATGACATCCAGCCAAAGGCGCATGTGGACGTACAGGCAGCAGCTCAGAAATGGATTGACTCCAGCATTTCAAAAACCGCCAATGTACCAACAGAATTTGCCTTTGATGAATTCA
>JAUVNZ010000112.1 GCA_030599435.1 Gammaproteobacteria bacterium
AGCATTTGGAAAAAGTTCGAGATAACAGCAAGGACAACCCAGCTTTATTAGAGTTAAAGGAATTTGTTGGTCTGTTAAATGATATGCTAGCGGAAAGGGATCTTGATAAATTAGTTATAGAAAAGGTAATTGAAATAAAGTTCGATGATGAAATTCCATTTTAAAGAAACAGCTAACCATCACATCAATTCGGACTCACTAACGCCCGCCGATTATGTGGAACGTTATAAAAAACCCAACACCCTACGACAAATCCACCCCTAATCTTGCCGCCACTTCTTCATACGCCTCAACCACACCACCCAAACCCTGACGAAAGCGATCTTTATCCAGCTTCATACGAGTTTCAGCATCCCAAAGTCGACAACCGTCCGGTGTGAACTCATCACCCAAATAAATCTCACCCTTGTAACGACCGAATTCCAGCTTGTAGTCCACCAACAACAAACCCGCATCAGCAAACAATTTCGTTAAGGTGTCATTTACTTTGAAAGTGAGCTCTTTCATTTTTTCAACGGCTTCATCATCGGCCCAGCCAAAAGTACGAATATGGTATTCGTTAATCATCGGGTCATGCAAAGCATCGTTTTTAAGGAAAAATTCGAACGTAGGCGGATTTAGATCAATACCTTCTTCTATTCCCAGGCGTTTGCAAACACTGCCAGCAGCGATATTACGCACCACGCATTCGATGGGGAACATTTCCATTTTTTTCACCACGGCTTCGTCAGCAGACAACAAACCTTCGTGATGAGTCGGAACGCCGGCCTCTTCCAGTTTTTTCATAATGAAAGCGCTGAACTTGTTATTCACTTCACCCTTGCGATCAAGCTGTTCAATTTTCTCGCCATCAAAAGCCGAAGTATCGTTCAGATAATGCAGAATTAATTTATCAGCATCATCGGTAAAATAAACTGACTTGGCCTTGCCTTTATATAATAGTTCGCGTCTTTCCATTGTTCTATCCTAATTAATAGTTCTGTCCTAATTTGTTTAGTCTGTTCTAACTGTATTTTAAATATTAATTATTAAACTTCTTGCCAATCTAGTCCTGCATATTGGTCAGCTACCAACACCCAATCCAACTCACATCCCAACACATCAGATAATGATTGCTGAGCCAAAGACGGTTCATTATGTTTTTCGCTTAAGTGTGCTGCCACTAAACAGTTTAGTTTTGATGTATCCAACCGGTTAAGAATGTCAGCTGCCTGTGTGTTACTTAAATGCCCCAGATCACCGCCCACTCTCTGCTTCAGTGATAGCGGATACTCGCCATTTTCCAACATTGCCTTGTCATGATTACATTCCAGAATCAACGCATCACAAACAGACAACTGCTCTTCAATATGTGGTGTGTAACTGCCCACATCGGTTAATAAACCTATTCTTTTGTCACCATTTCCAAACACGAACTGGCAGGGTTCACGAGCATCATGCGGCACTGGAAATGGTTGTACTTCTATGTCGCCTACCGAAAAAAATGTGTGGCTGCAAACAGTGTGAACATCAACACCATCACCTATACGATCTGTAATTTTCTCTCTGGCAGATTGACTGTTCTTATAAACAGTGCCAGACGTCGCCCATACCGGTAACGAATATTTCCTGGCCAGCACACCAACCCCGTTAATGTGATCGCCATGTTCATGCGTCACCAATACGGCTGTCAGCTCCTCTGCTGATTTACCCAATCTTGCCAGCCGTTTTTCAGCTTCCTTCGCTGAGAAACCACAATCCACCAAGACACAGGTATCACCCTGCTCAATCAAAGTACCATTGCCGCGACTGCCACTACCAAGTGAAGAGAAGCGCACGTTTTTACCTGTAGTTATAAAACATTGTAATTAAGCATAGTTATAAAACACTGTTATTAAGCACTTTAATAAACACGGTTATTAAATGATGTTACTGAAACTGACTATGCAACAAGTTCAACACATGCACAGCCACATCCGAGTTATCCACCTGTCCGGCTTTAGTGCGAACACTCAGCACAGTCTTTTCACCTTCCTGATCTAACCTAATCCGATAGTTTTCTCGTACTGTGGCACTTTCAGGTTTACCATGCTCCAGTTCTTCTGCTGTTTTACCGGTGGATAATTCGTTGTAAACACTGTAAATCCTGCTGTTTCGATTACGATCTTCGATAACAAAACCCAACGCGTCCAGAGCAATGCCCGTACGACGCCATACCTTGGCAAATTCCGCCTCGACAATAAGCACTGATCCACCGTCCCCATCTGAACCTAATTTGCTGGCAACAGGTGCAAGAGATACGGCCTCTTCCACGTTCTCTGCCGACAGGTATCGCGCGAAACGATTAAGCATTTCAATGGCCCGTTCTTCATCAGGTGTGCTCAATATCCATTGTTCACCATCTGTGCCTGCAGCTCGTTCACTGCGATACTGTGTGAGATAAACTTCTGTGCTTTCCGACTGCTGTCCCGGCTCCATACGCAGGCGCAAACGCTCACGCTCAGTGGGTATACCGTTTGTATCTTTCCCGCCTGAATCACCATCACCGCCTGTAATATCAAAGACATTTTTCCAGTCAGTTTCGATTAAACCCACTGCCGGCTCATCTTTATTAACTCGATAACCGCGCATTTCCAGAAACTTCCGGGCCAATGGCCAAACCTGTTCTGGCTCGGCAGACACCAGCAACCAGCGATGCTGTCCATCCCGAAGTCGTTGCACACCTTTACCCTGTGGCAATACGCGCTCACCGATACTGGGTGGGCGATCGTCACAGCGACAGTCCGCAGTTTTTTTCGATTGTAACGTCTGCGGCGCTTGCTTAGATGAAGTTGTTGGGACAGGAGATACCAGCTTGTCATCTCCATAAGGTCGGACAAGATCGGGGGGTACTTCCAGTGGGGACAAAATTTCTGCTGCATCAAGCTCTTTTTTGTCAGAAAACCAGCTACACCCAGCCAACAACACCACACTCATCACTGCACAACACCGCAACCAGTACTTGTTGCAAAAAACCCCACCATTTAAAAACTTCAGCATTTTTTTCTCTCTGGAAAGTTAATTGAAAATTACACTACGTAAGAAAAACACAGGGCGTCTCTACTAATTCTGGACGCGGCAG
The DNA here is from genome assembly GCA_030599435.1 of Gammaproteobacteria bacterium. The sequence goes on from JAUVNZ010000112.1 coordinate 3,101, forward strand.
ATTGAAACTCCAAATTAGTCCCATCAAGGCGCGAATCACGGGTAATAGCCAGCTATTGCCAAGATTTGCAACGCAGATGGGGCGGATTTGGGACTCAAGATGCGTGTTCATGAATTATTAGAGACGCCCTTAAGCACACCGGCCTGTTGCATGGCTTCGCGTAAAGACGCATGGCAGGATTCTGCCAGTGGTGTTAACGGTAAACGTATACCCTCGGGAATCAAACCCATTTCCTGCAAGGCCCATTTTACCGGAATGGGATTAGCCTCCAAAAATAGATTTTGGTGCAAACCCAACAAACCTTTGTTAATACGTTCTGCTTCCGCACGATCGCCTTTTAATGCAGCGGCACACATTTCATGCATGGCTTTGGGAGCCACGTTGGCAGTAACCGATATATCACCCTTGGCACCTGCCAAAATCAAATCCAGGGCCGTAGCATCATCGCCACTATAGAGGTCGAGCTTATCGCCACAACCATCCAGTATTTCCTGACCACGGTTTAGGTCACCGGTGGCTTCTTTGATGCCGACGATATTAGAAATATCTGCCAAACGAAACACGGTCTCAGGCAACATATCCACGGCGGTACGTCCTGGTACATTGTAGAGAATTTGGGGAATAGCTACGGCCTCAGCCACAGCGCGAAAATGCAGATACAGACCCTCTTGAGTGGGTTTGTTGTAATAGGGAGTTACCAGTAAACAGGCATCGGCACCGGCATGCTGGGCACAACGAGTCAGATCTATGGCCTCTCGAGTAGAATTGGCGCCGGTACCGGCAATCACTGGAATACGTCCAGCCACATGGTTTACCACACGGCGAATCACATCACAGTGCTCATTCTCGTCCAGTGTTGCTGATTCCCCAGTGGTGCCAACCACTACAATGGCATCGGTGCCATTTTCCACATGGAAATCCACCAGCCTCTCCAGGGCCTCATTATCAACGGCGCCGTCCGCCCGCATGGGCGTTACCAGGGCCACCATACTGCCATGAAACATGGGATATCTCCGTGATTTTGGCGCTCCCCCATCCCTCAAAAAAGTGGAATTGCTGTACTTAGGAACGCCGAAAAGCCAAAGACGTAATGGTACTTACCCGAACTTATGATGACAAGGAAATGAGTAAATAGAACCACTCTGGCGGCCAAGAAATTTCTGTAATATAGATGATAGAATCTCAAAGCAAATATTGCCGGTTCAGGGGCTGCAGGTCTAAGACCGGAAATTCTAAGGCTGGAAATTCTAAGGGAAAGTAATGGAAAATTATCTGGTTATTACGGCACTGGGCAAAGACAAACCCGGCATCGTCGACAAATTGACCGAGACCGTGGCAAATTGTAGTTGCAATGTTGTCGATAGTCGTATGACAGTACTTGGTGGTGAATTTGCCGTCATTCTTATGGCAGCGGGCAAATGGAACGAGCTCGCTAAGCTGGAAGATGCTTTGCAGGCCCTGGCTGAACCGCTAGAACTTACCATTACCTGCAAGCGGACCGAACCTAATAAAATGGCAGAAAACCTGATGCCTTATTCAGTGGAGGTCATCTCCATCGACCACCCTGGCATTGTCTATGAACTGGCGCATTTTTTTTCCAGCCGAAATATCAACATTCAGGAACTCAATACAACTCGCTACGCCGCAGCTCATACCGGCACACCCATGTTCGCCCTGCATATCACTGCCAACATTCCTGCTGAAACGCGCGTTGCCTCACTACGCGATGAGTTTCTGGATTTTTGCGAAGCTCAAAACATGGATGCCACTATCGAGCCAATGAAACCCTGATTTACTAATACAAAATGGGATAAGCCATTAATGAGTACTGAAAATGTCCACTGTTAAACTTAACAAAAAAGTTCCCAGCTTTGATCTTCCCGCCACTGGTGATAAAAATATCAAACTCACCTCACTTAAAGGCAAAAAGGTCATTATTTATTTCTACCCCAAAGACAGCACACCTGGCTGCACTACTGAAGGCCAGGATTTTCGCGACAATCACAATAAATTCAAACGCGCCGGAGCAATTGTGCTTGGTGTTTCACGCGACAGTATAAAGTCTCATGAAAACTTCAAAGCGAAACAAGGTTTTCCATTTAATCTGATTTCAGACAAGGAAGAAACTCTTTGCAAACTCTTTGATGTAATCAAAGAAAAAAATATGTATGGTAAAAAAGTGATGGGCATTGAACGCAGTACTTTTTTACTGGACCAAAAAGGTGTGTTACGCCAGGAATGGCGAAAGGTAAAAGTGGCTGAACATGTGGAAGAAGTTCTAGCAGCCACAAAAGCTCTTTAAGAAAGGTTCTTTAAGAAAGGCGCTTTAACTTTACGCAATATATTGTTAAAACAAACAAAATAAACCCTCACTAATTCTGGAGGCTCGTCCCATGGGTGTACCAACAGCAGAAGAATTACAAACAGCCCTGCAAGAAACCGCTCGTATGCGGGAACAGGGCGAAGACCCTCATCACATAGCAAAGGCTTTACTCAACCTTAATTACCGTGTTAGCAAGTTAGAGAACGTAATGCATGCCGCCGAATTGTATATGCGCTCAGGTGAAGGCGGCCAAGAACATGCCGAACTTGTTCGTGCTATTAAATCCGCAAAAGATGCCAGCTCAAATACGGCAGATCATGACAAGCTGGACTATGG
>JAUVNZ010000270.1 GCA_030599435.1 Gammaproteobacteria bacterium
CTACGATCTTCAATAACAATGGCATAACAATGATAAAATGCGCCAATAACGCGAAAATAACCGTGAGGAAAAACCATAACAACGGCACAAAGGCCGCAAGACCTGTGCTCGCAACAACTTTGGCAACCAAACCAAATACACCAACAGGTGCAAACTTCATTACCCAGTCAGTGATTAACATCATCACTTCATAAACGCCCTGCCAGAAATTAAACAGTGACTCGGCATAAGCCTCTTGTACTTTGGTAAGGAAAAAACCAAACAACAAACTAAAAAAGATCAGACCCAACATCTGACCATTTGCTGCTGCTGCAACAATGTTAGTCGGCACCATGCGCAAAAAGACTTCGACAATATCACCGGCGCCCCGACCTTCCACTTTGTTTTGGATGGACTCTATATCACCCGTCAAACCGATGATGTCCCTGGCTGGCTGTCCATCAATCACACCAGGCGTAACGAGATTCACCAACAACAAACCAATAAGGATAGCCATCAGGCTTGTGGCCATGTAATACAAAACCGTTTTCCCACCCAATCGGCCAAGTGCACTACTCGAACCAATTCCTGCTATACCAACAATAATTGAGGAGACGATCAAAGGAACAATGATCATCTTCAGCGCATTGAGAAACAATGTACCAATAAAATTATAAACGTCGTAGAAAACAACACCGAAGAGACTGGCTTCGGTACCCGTAAGAGAACCCGCGACTACCGCCAGTGCCAGTGCGATAAGAATTTGCCAGTGAAGCTTGAGCTTTAGTAGTGCCATATTAGTGCCATGTGCTAAACGCTTCCTTTTACCTGGCTTTTTTGATTATTCGCTTAACTGGACCAATTTCTATCTAATGAATAATTTATATGACAACGAAACAATTAAAGCTCATCTTCCTGCACGTTTACAGTTGCATGGCTTCTTAATGTCGTCAGTAGATTATTCTGAACATTAGCACTTAGCTCATTCGCCAACCGATTCTTAATTGTTTCACGCTCAGCCTTATCAACAGTCGCTGGATCACCTTCAACCACCTTATTCAACGCAACTATGGCGTAATCACCATTTGGCAACACAACGCCATCATAACTGATGGTGTCGGCTGCAGGTTTTGCCATACGAAAAGCCTGTCTAACAATGGCCGAATCGATGTTATTAGTCTTACGATTAATGTCAGACGTTTTTTTCCAGGTCATGCCCAACTTGTTTGCAATATTTTTATTTTCCTCATTTGCCTGTAACTGCTTTACAGCATTATCTCCGGCAGTTTTTGCAGCTTCCTTTGCCTTTGTCTGAATCAAAATTTTCTTAACTTTACCCTGAACTGTTTCCAGTGGAAGTAAACTGGCTTTCTGATGTTCAAGCAAACGAAGCACGACTACATGGTTTTCACCAACATCAAGGGGTTCACTGTTATATCCCTGTATTAACACATCATCGCTATAAACTGCCGCGGCAATACGTGGATTGGTAAATATACCCGGGCCGCCATTGCGGCCAACAAACGGGCTTTGTTTAAGCTCTATCTCCAGCTGATCCGCTACTTCAGAAAGTGAATCCGGAGACTCGTATGCCATGTTGGTTAGTTTATCTGCGAGGTCAAAATATTTTTTTTCTGCGGCATCTTTCTGGAACTCTGGAACCAGCCCTTCACGAACCTCTTCAAATTTTTTCGATTCAGGCTTTCTGATTTGTTCTACCTTTATCAAATGATACCCAAATGAAGTTAACACCGGCTCACTAACATCACCTTTATTTAATGCAAACACTGCTTTCTCAAACTCGGGCTCCATAATGCCACGACCAAAGAACCCCAGGTCACCGCCCATCTCTGATGAACCGGGATCGTCGGAATTTTCTTTTGCCAGCTTTTCAAAAGATTCACCAGCTTTGATTTTACTTAAAAGACCTGTTGCTTTTTCACGTGCAGCATTGACTACGGTTTCATTGGAGCCTTCTCCAACCTGAATTAAAATATGTCTTGCCTGGCGTTCTTCTGGAACTGAATGTTGCCCGGCAGTTGCCTCAAAGAATTCACGTAATTGTTTTTCTGTTGGCGGGTCGTTTTTTGCCATACTCGCCGCGATTGATGCCATCGATAACTCAACATATTCAACACGCACACTTTCTGATGTTTTGAATTGGTCTGGATTACTTTCGTAGTAAGATTTAACAGCTGCTTCATCCGCAACAGACTCATCCTCATATTTCTTTACCGGCAAAACCAGGTATTGCACATTACGTTTTTGTTCTTGAAGGCGAATGGCTGCATCAATGTCAGCATTAGTCACCAATACTGTGCTAGCCAAGCCGGTAGGTAGCTGCCCGGTTAACATCATGCGATGAACGCGCTGCTCAAATGCTGCTGGAGACTGTCCTTGTGCCTGAACTTGCTGCTCATAAAGCTCAGTTGAGAAAACACCATCTTCACTAAAGGCCTCAATGTTACGGATAGTTGATGCTATGGTGGCTTCTGAAATTCGATAACCCACATCATCTGCGTTCTGCAGCAATAATTCCTGATCGACCAACTCTTTGATTACACGTTTCTTAATTTGCGGGTCAAAAATTCGTGAGTCATATTGTTTGCCCAATGCCTGCCGCATTCGATCACGCTGACTATAGAAAGCTTGTTGAAAATCACGCTGGCTGATCTCAGTATCGTTGACATTAGCAACCACCAATGACCCGCTATTACCGAGGTACTCATTAATACCCCATAAGGCAAAAGGAATAATTAAAAGGCCAACAATCGCATAGGCTAGCCAGCCCGTGATACGTTCTCGAATAAAATTCAGCATTAGTTTGTCTTCGTCGTCTTCTGTGAATTGTTCTATTGGATAGTTGAAATAATTGGGCGGTTACCAAGCTATGGTTACAAAGCAATGTAAAGAAGAAAGGCGCTCCTGCTTATTCAGGAACGCCTTGCTATCAGTGGCGGAGTGGACGGGACTCGAACCCGCGACCACCGGCGTGACAGGCCGGTATTCTAACCAACTGAACTACCACTCCAAACCTGGCTGGTGGGTGCTGAGGGGATCGAACCCCCGACATTCGCCGTGTAAAGGCGACGC
>JAUVNZ010000361.1 GCA_030599435.1 Gammaproteobacteria bacterium
CCGACACTTCATCTTGATTAACTCGCCTTTCATTTCGCCCCCCGGCAATGACATGAAAACGATCTTTATTGGTTTGCTTAGCATTAGCTTTTGATGCTCTTGATTGATTGGCATTCTTACTTTTATCCTCGCTACCAATTTTATCCCCTTGCACCTGAGCCACCAACTCGTCATTTCCGTCTTCTGGCATCACCTTATCCAGTAAGCTCTCATCTACATCAGAATTTAGGGGTATATTCTTGGCGTCACTCTGATTCATTGAATACGCAGAATGTTTATCCTGCGCTTCAAGTTCTTTCAATACGTTACTGTCTGGTAATTTATTATCTGCTTTGGCTGTTTTCTTACCAGCTGGTTTTTTACCAGTTGTTTTTTTATTTTTACCAGCCCTTTTTTTAACAACCTGTTTAGACTTTGAGGCTTTGCCTTTTGCTTCTGTGGATTTCTTGTTTTCAACCCGTTCCAATGGTTGATCGTGTTCTGCATACAACGAATCATGATCATATGACAATTCACTTGCATCAACCGGTTTACCCGATAGCTCCTGTTGCAACTCATCGGTGACTTCCCGTAACAAAGCTTTATCAATCTGATGAGTTTCTTCGAGGAAACCAAACAGCATCAAACGATCGCAAAGCATATTAATACGTCTTGGTATCCCTCGCGTGTATTGGTAAATCTTTTCATAGGCGGCAGTTGTAAAATGGGGGTCGCCTTGCCAGCCAACATACTGTAAACGACTTTCGATATAACGTTGACATTCATCATCCGCCAACGCACTTAGATGGTAATTGGCAATAACACGCTGCCTAAATTGTTCAAGATCGGGACGTTCCAGCATTTGATGGAATTGAGTCTGACCCAACAGGAATGTCTGCAGCAGAGCCTTACTCCCCACTTGCAGGTTGGAAAGCATTCGTAATTCTTCGATTGAACGAGGTGGCAGGTTTTGCGCCTCATCCACTACCAGCAGAACCCGCTTGCTACCCCGGGATTGGGTCATCAAAAAGTCTTCCAGAGCCTTGAGAAGGCCGGGCTTATCCACGCCCTCGTGGCTCAAGCCAAAGGATGCCGATACCATACGCAGCATTTCGTTGGCATCCAGCTGGGATGTGGTGAGATGGGCGACCACCACATTAGACTCATCCATTTCTTTGAGAAGAAGCTGGGCCAGAGTAGTTTTACCCGTACCAGGATCTCCAGTAATGACGACAAAACCTTCATCCTGACTCAAACCATAACGCAAATAAGCCAGTGCCCGCCTATGCCCACGGCTGGCATAGAAAAATCGGTGATCTGGGCTTAAACGAAAGGGCTTGGCTTTTAAATGATAAAAATCTTCGTACACGTAGAATTCCCTTCAGTTACAATTGCTTACTAGTTACACTTACTTCTCTAAAGTATCGGCAAAATCCATTTTAACTTCAGTCAATGGTTGGCATTATTATCTAAAAATTAACGAGAATGCTCTACGCCAATGTGAGCAACATATATTAGCATTAAATCCCCATGATTAAACGATGCTATTAAGACTGACGCCTCTGTTTGACGCACCCTAGCGACCACCCTAGACTACCCATCATCCAGAAAGATGGGCACGAATTAACTTCAATAAAGGTCATTCAATACTATTGTGACAGATAAAAAAGCAGTTTTAGTCACCGGCGGGGCAGGCTACATAGGCAGCCACGTCGTCAGGCAATTAGGAGAAGCGGGTGAAAAGGTTGTCATCCTGGACAACCTCTCTACCGGTTTCGAAGATGCCGTGCTGTTTGGCGAGCTTGTTATTGGTGATACCGGTGATCGGGAGCTGGTTAGCCAGCTGCTCAAAGAGCACAACATCGGCTCGGTAATGCACTTCGCAGCCCATACCATTGTGCCCGAATCCGTCTCTAACCCATTGAAATATTACGGAAATAATACTTGCAACTCGCGCAATCTGCTGGAATGTTGCGCAGCAGCCGGGGTAGAGCATTTTATCTTTTCATCCACGGCTGCAGTTTATGGTATTCCGGAAGTCGAAAAAGTAACCGAAGATACCCAAACCAGCCCCATCAATGCTTACGGGTCCTCAAAGCTGATGACCGAACAAATGCTCAAGGATTTATCCTTCGCGACCGAATTGCGCCACGTTGCCCTGCGTTATTTCAATGTCGCGGGTTCCGACCCGGAAG
>JAUVNZ010000094.1 GCA_030599435.1 Gammaproteobacteria bacterium
AAGCCTGTTAATGCATCATGATGTGCCGCGTGTTTTAGTTTTTCTTCATATTCTTTGATGCTGCTGATGTCGGAGAATACTGATGTATAATTTTTTACTCTGCCTTTATCATTTTTTACGGCACTGATGTTTAGCCAAACGGGTATAACTTTTCCGTCTTTTCGACGGTTCCAGATATCCCCTTGCCATTGCCCTGTCGAATTTATGGAATCCCAGAGCTTTTTATAGAAAGTCTGGTCTTGACGGTCAGATTTCATAATACGCGGATTTTGTCCCATTACTTCTTCTTCCGTGTACCCAGTAATGGAGGTGAAAGCTTTGTTTACAGCGATAATATTGCAATCAGCATCGGTGATGACGATGCCTTCAATGGTGCTGTTAAAAAGTGTGGCTGCTTGTCCAAGTTTTGTCTCAGAGCGTTTGCGAAGTATTTCAGCACCAATCCACTCACCCATCAGCTGTAAAAAGTCTCTTTCTCCCTGGGTAAATTCTCTGTCACGGGGTGTCGGGCTGGAAAAATTCAACGTGCCATATATCTCACCATCCACCAAAATGCGTGTTCCTATGTACGCTTCCAGTTTGAATTCGATATAGGCTGGATGTGTCTGCATTTCTGACTCAGCCATGTACGTGTAGCTGACGGGTTTTTCGGTGTTGATGGTGATTTGACAATAGGTTTTCCCAAGAGGGAACACGGTGCCTTTCTTGAGCCCGTTGTCAGGTGACACCGCATTAATAACTTTGTACTCATCACCATTGATGTTTGAAAGAATGCCGATATCCATATTAAAGCGTTGGCAACCTAGTCTTAGTAGTCGTTCCAGTCGTTCATCAAAGTCCTGATGGACGCTTGAAGAGATACCGTAAAGTTCATGCAAAGATTGCTCGTTTTGTACGAGTTCCTGTTCTGCCGCCCGTCGTTCAAGTACCTCGGTTTTAAGATTTTCATCATCTTTTGAGTGCCTTCTGGCGACAGCATTTGCATAAACACCAAAGGCGATTAGCAGCGAACAAACTATAGATCGCATCAAGAGTTCACGAGGTTCGTGAACAGGGAATAATTCAATGAGGAAAGGCTCTGCTTCAAAGATGTGGGTGTCTAACAACGATTCCAACAACCAGAACAAAACTGCGGCGGAGATGCCAATCCATATAAAAACCGGTTGTTTGTCTTCTGTGCTGGGCACGATTGAATAATCCTCTGAGTAAAACGGTCAGGATTTTCTGTAATATATATATTGTCGACACTTTATCAGCGAATTAAATAGTCGCAGTGCGGAAAAATTGTTTTTTTTTGATTAATCCGTGGGTTTTTTAATAATTGATTAAATATTGTACAAAATATACCTACCGTAAACATCGCCCGAAAATTTCTTAAGTATTTACTTTAAGTTCGATTTCCAACAATTTGATTCCATAAAAGTAGTCTGATTTTGATGAGTTGTCTACACATCAAATTGCGCTAAGTCATTGTGTAAAAAGCAAGTTTTTTGTGATTTTAGAGCGCTAATTTCTTGACAGTATCAGCCTTGCATACCTATAGTGTGGCAGTGTGGGAAAAAGTGGAGTTTAGTGGATTTTATTATCCAACTCGCTTCCCCAGAATAATAACGGGTGACCGGAGGACGATTTGCTTAGAGGTGTCAACGCACTCAATCTGGATTCAAAGGGACGCATGGCAATACCAACACGCTTTCGCCAGCGCCTGACGGACAGTTGCCATGGGCAAATGGTGATTACTGTGGATAACAGTGATCGCTGTCTGCTGGTATACCCGCTCAATGAGTGGGAGGTGGTTGAACGCCGTATTCAGAAACTCCCCAGTTTTAACAAGCATACCCGACGTTTGCAGAGGTTGCTCGTTGGGCATGCCACTGATGTGGAAATGGATACCGCGGGCCGTTTGCTGGTGCCACCACCGTTACGGGAATTTGCCGGGCTTGAAAAAAAAACCATGCTGGTTGGACAAACTAATCGTTTTGAGTTGTGGAGCGAAGAGCTTTGGGAACAGAAACGTGAAGGGTGGCTGGATGAGGGTAGCGAGTTGAGCGATTTGCCGCCTGAGATGGAGACGTTTTCGCTGTAGTGCCGATGAGCGAGGACTTCGCGCATCGGCCGGTGCTGTTCAATGAGGTGCTGGAAGCACTGGCGATTCAGCCAGACGGCATCTATGTGGACGGCACTTTCGGGCGGGGTGGACATGCGGGTGCCATCCTGGATCGATTGGGAGAAAAAGGACGGCTAATGGCTATCGACAAGGACCCGCAGGCAGTAGCGGAGGCAAAGGGTCGATTTGGTGAGGATGCTCGTTTTGAGATAAAGCAGGGTTCGTTTACACAGTTGGGGCAGCTCGTGCAAAAAAGTGGTTGGTTGCAAGCAGGAGGAGTTAATGGGGTTTTACTAGACCTCGGGGTTTCTTCTCCCCAGCTGGATGACCCCAACCGTGGTTTTAGTTTCCGACAGGATGGTGATCTGGATATGCGCATGGACCCTGATGCGGGCCAGAGTGCGGCCGAGTGGCTGGCAAAAGCAGAAGAATACGATATTCGCAAAGTGTTGTTTGAATACGGGGAAGAACGGTTCGCCAAACGCATTGTTCGTTCCATTGTTAAAGCACGCGAAGAAGCGCCCATTCGTACAACAGGCCAATTGGCAGCTCTTATCAGAGAAGCAATTCCTGTGAAATATCATGAGAAAGGGAAAGATCCGGCCACGCGTAGTTTTCAGGGCATTCGCATCTTTATCAATGACGAGTTAAATGATGTGAAGGCCTGTTTGCCGCAGGCGCTTGATGTATTAAAGCCGGGAGGACGACTGGTAGTGATCAGCTTCCATTCGCTTGAAGATCGAATCGTCAAACGATTTATGCGAGACGAAGCGCGTGGTGATGAGTTCCCGCCTGATTTGCCAGTACCACAATCGGCGTTGTCACCCAGCATCAAATTAATAGGCAAACCAATTCGTGCCAGTGAACAGGAAGTGGCAAAAAATCCTCGTGCCCGCAGTGCGGTGCTGCGAGTAGCGGAGCGGTTGCATTGAATGAGCAGGTTGTATGAACAAGCAGTGGTTATTGGTAATAGCTCTCGCATTGGCGGTTTTGATTTCAGCCGTTGCGGTGGTCGAGGCAAAACACGAAAGTCGAAAACGTTTTGTGGCCTTGCAGGCTTTGGAGCAGGAGCGTGATCGAATGAATGTGGAGTGGGGACAGTTACAACTAGAGCAAGGCACATGGGCGACGCATAGCCGAATAGAGGGTATTGCCTACAAGCGTCTTCATATGGTGATACCGGAAATGGAATCCATTGTGATTGTTAAACCTGATTTTAAAAAAACTAAATAGCAGCATTGTTCAGGATTGTATAAAAATAAGTGAAAAAACAATCAACACAACTTAATTATCGCGGTCGTCGCAACCTTATTTTGGTTGCAGTGGCGAGTGCAAGTTTGTTGTTGGTCTGGCGTGCCGTAGATCTACAGGTTGTGAATAGAGATTTTTTACAAGGTCAGGGTGACGCCCGTTATTTACGTGAAGTTACTGACCCAGCACATAGAGGCATGATCACTGACCGCTATGGCGAACCTCTGGCTATCAGTACACCGGTGGATTCTATTTGGGCAGACCCACAAGCACTAGCAGAGGCGCGCGAAAGTTGGCCGCGTTTGGCAAAAGTTTTGGGAATGAAGAAAGATGCATTAGTAAGACTGTTAGCCTCTAAGCGTGATAAAGAATTTGTTTATCTCAAACGTAGAGTAAGTCCAGATTTAGCCAATAAAGTAATGGCTCTTAAAATACCAGGTGTTGCGCTTGCGCCGGAATACAAACGGTTTTATCCCGCAGGCGAAGTGGCTGCGCATGTGGTGGGTTTTACCAATGTGGATGATGTAGGTCAGGAAGGCATGGAGCTGGTTTATAACAACCACTTAAAAGGTGTATCGGGCGCAAAGCGAGTTATTAAGGATCGCTTTGGCCGCATTGTTGAAAATGTAGAGCGAATTTCTGAGCCTGAGCCGGGTAAAAATATTACTTTGAGCATCGATCGCCGTTTGCAATACCTTGCTTATCGAGAATTAAAGAAAGCGGTGAAAGGTAATCGTGCCGATGCGGGTTCCGCCGTCATTCTTGATGTACATACTGGTGAAGTGCTCGCCATGGTGAACCAGCCTGCGTACAACCCGAATAATCGCGGCAAACTTAAGAGTGATCATTTACGTAATCGCGCGGTAACTGATGTGTTTGAACCGGGCTCTACCGTAAAGCCGTTTACTGTGGCAGCGGCGTTGGAGAGCGGCCGATTTAAGCCTCATACAAATATTGATACGCGGCCAGGACAGTTTCGTGTGGGGCGAAAAACAATTCGAGATTTTCGTGATTACGGCGTGATTGATGTGTCCACGGTAATTCAGAAATCCAGTAATGTTGGCGTCAGCAAAATGGCTCTAGCGATTTCTCCTGAATATCTCTGGAACGCATTTGTCAGTATGGGTCTGGGGGAAGTTACTGGCAGCGGCTTTCCTGGTGAGTCAGCTGGCTTGCTAACTGATTATGGTGCATGGCATGAGATAGAGCGCGCGACAGTTTCTTATGGTTATGGTTTATCGGTAACAACATTGCAACTTGCACGTGCGTATGCAGCACTGGCAACGGATGGTCGATCCAAACCGGTAAGTTTTTTGCGGCGTAACAAGGCAGACGCTGACGAAATGGCTTCTTTGTATGAGCCTGTATTCAGCAGTAAGAGTTTGTCTGCGGTACGCACCATGCTGGAATCAGCGGTAGTGAAAGGTGGTACGGGAACAAAAGCGGCGGTGTCTGGATACCGGATCGCAGGGAAAACCGGCACTGTCAAAAAATCAGGGTCCGGTGGTTATGTAGAAGATAGTTATCTCTCGTTATTTGCAGGTATGGCGCCTGCTAGTGATCCGCGTTTGGTAATGGTTGTCATTATTAACGAACCGCGTGGCGAAGAATATTACGGAGGTACGATTGCGGCGCCTGTTTTTTCCAGAGTGATGGCGGGTGCTTTGCGTATGCTGGATGTACCTCCGGATAAACTCACAAATCCTGGTCAGCGATTAGCGCTTCTTAAGGAGGCGAAATAATGGCGGCCAAAGCAAAAGCTAAATCGAAAACCAGGGTCAAGGCTAAAGCGGTGGTCAAGTCTAAAGCAAAAGCCAAGACTAAAACCAAAGCTAAGGTTTCAGTTAAATCAAAGGCTAAATCTAAAGTTAAAACTAAGTCCAAGGTTAAGACTAAGGCCAAAGTTAAAACTAAGTCTAAGGTTAAAGCTAAGGCTGTAAAAAAATCCAAAATAAAATCGAAGCCCAAGTCGAAACTTAAGTCAAAGCCTAAATCGAAACCTAAAACTAAAGTTAAGGCAAGAACCACAGTAAAAGCTAAAGTGAAGACGGCAGCCGCTGCGGCTAATACTGCTTCAAAAGTGAGCGAAAATGTAAAACCAAAGCCTGAATCGAAAATTGAAGAAAAGCCAATACGATGGAGCTTTTCGGATTTGATAAAAGATATTGTCTACGCGGGGCGCGATATTCCAGACATAGAGATACGTGGCTTGAGTTTAGATAGCCGTAATGTAAAAACAGGCGATTTATTCCTGGCTTGTGAGGGACACAAAGTTCATGGAAAAACATTTATTGATGATGCAATTGCTAATGGCGCCAGTGTGGCGTTGTGGGAGTCTGGTTTTTTAAGGCGAGAATTGCGTCAAGGCATTCCCGTGTTTGGTATTCCTGATCTGAAATATAAGGTGGGAGATGTTGCCGAACGGTTTTATGACAAACCTTCGAAACGCCAGCATGTGATTGGTGTGACAGGCACCAACGGTAAAACATCCGTTAGCCAGTTTATTGCTCAAGCTATGCAGCAGGATAACAAGTGTGGAGTTATTGGTACTTTGGGTTATGGCATTTTTGGCCAATTAAAAGCAGGGCTTCATACAACACCGGATGCGATTACTCTTCATTCAATTTTGGCCGACCTTAAGAGCGAAGGTGCAAAAGAAATTGTAATGGAAGTTTCATCGCATGCGTTAGATCAGGGGCGTACTGCAGGAGTGGCTTTTGATGTAGCGGTATTCACTAACCTTAGTCATGAACATCTGGATTATCACGGTAATATGATGAATTACGGGTTGGCCAAGCGCCGCTTGTTTGAATCGAAAACGTTGAAGTATGCGGTCATTAATATAGATGATGATTTTGGGCGCGCATTACTGGTTTCTATGCCGGGTTCTGTTGGAACGGTCAGTTATGGTTTCAACAGCAAGGAGCTTTTGCCTTCGTTGTTGGGGTCAGATTTGAAATTAGATCAGACCGGTTTGAGTATGCATGTTGAAAGTGACTGGGGTAAAGGTGAGTTGCGCGTACCCATATTGGGATCTTTTAACGGCTACAATCTTTTGGCTGCATTGGGGGCATTGTTAGCAAGTGGTATTGGTTTTGACGATGCTATGCAAAGGTTGTCGTTAGTCCAGCCTGTTGACGGGCGTATGGAAGGTTATGGTGGAGATGATGGTTGTCCTT
>JAUVNZ010000018.1 GCA_030599435.1 Gammaproteobacteria bacterium
ACTGAATCCGCAAAGGTATAAATCAAGTTACCTTGCTCATCAAATGCACGCCACATTAGACCCTGCAGTACGCCTGATGCCCACATTGCAGTGATGTATAACACGGCACCCAATGTATGAATCCAGAAATGCACATTCAGCAATTTAGCCGAGTACATATCAGTAACCCACATACGGGTAATCATGTGATACATGGCACCAATGGAAATCATCGCATTCCAGCCTAATGCACCCGAGTGCACATGGCCAACAGTCCAGTCAGTGTAATGAGACAGGGCATTAACACTACGAGTACCCATTAGCGGGCCTTCGAAAGTGGACATACCGTAAAAAGCCAAAGACACAATCATGAATCGCATAATTGGATCAGTGCGCAATTTATCCCAGGCACCAGACAGGGTCATCATGCCGTTAATCATGCCACCCCAGGATGGGAAGATAAGCGCAACTGACATACCCGCACCAAGAGACAACGTCCAGTCAGGAATTGCTGTGTAATGGAGGTGATGAGCACCAACCCACACATATAAAAACATGAGTGACCAGAAATGAAGTACAGACAAACGGTAAGAGTAGATAGGTTTCTCAGCATGCTTCGGCACGAAGTAGTACATAACACCGATGAAACCAGCTGTTAAGAAGAAGCCCACTGCATTGTGTCCCCACCACCACTGCGTCATGGCATCATGAATGCCAGCATAGGCTGAGTATGAGAATGTTGCATCCAGAGGAATGGCCATGCCATTAAACACAAAGATGTAAGTCACCATGAACAACATGCCAAGATAAAACCAGTTAGCAATATAAATATGGGACATCTTGCGATTTTTAATGGTCATGATGAAATTGACCGTGTACAGCACCCAGGAAAGGGCCATCATGATGTCAATCCACCATTCTGGCTCATGGTATTCCTTGCTCTGAGTCCAACCTAAAGGCAAGGTTAACCAGATACAAACCATGGCAACCATCCATAGCCAGATTGTAATCCAGGCCATTTTGCTGCTCCAGATGCGCACATGCGTTGTACGCTGGACAAAGTAATATCCAGCTGCATAAATCAGGAAGCCACCAAAACCAAATATAACTGTATTGGTATGCACTGGACGGAAACGTCCAAAATGAAACATTTGCGAGTTAACCATTTCTGGATAGGCTAGCTCTGCGGCAATAAACACGCCGAAGACCGTACCTATAACACCCATGACAATGGCCGTTATTGTACAGAACTTGACGATATCATAATCGTAGGTATCAGTATCAGTTGCCACCCTTATATCTCCTCTTAAAAAAATTTAGAAATCTAGTTTTTTCTTAACCTTGCACGTTATTTAAAACATTAACGGACTCTTTCATCCAGCATGTTCCAAATCTCTGTCTCTGTATAACGAACAACAGAGCAAGCAAGGTATCTTTTTTTTAAATTGTATTTAATTCGCTGTCATCGCCTGCAAAACAAGCGTCAAAACTTTTCGTTCAATTATTTGTCTTTTTATCTGAATCATTTTGGGCGTCACTCATTTTTTTACGTACCCAGAAATAAATATATATCAACATGCCTAGGCCAAAGGCTACGGTAAACACAGGCAGATAAACTACCGGATCAGAGAAGTCCCACATTTGTTTTTCTCCACTATTTTTTTAAAGTTTAAATAATCAGTACAAGCGCAAACATCTTCAGCTTAGTAAATCATAATGCTGATAATGGCAATGAATGCAATGGCGGTAAAATAATAGACGAACCCGAGTATATAAGGCATTTGATCTCCCCCAGTTTTAGTATGCTCTCGCCAAGCTGCCAAAAAAAAGCAGCCCCCTCGTCGGCGGTCATAGAAGACGTAAATTAGTGTCCGAGACTCTATACAATGTTAGCAACGACGTCAAAGATAATTTCGCCTGTGAGCCATTGAATACCCTAGTATTTTTATCAATGAATATTTCTATAATGACTGATGAAAAAATAATGAAAAATAACGTGATGCCCTATGATGGGTGGTTATTTTTTACCGTCAAATCAACTCGTTAGCAATTATAAATTACGCAAATTTCACAGGGTTAATACGTTTTGGGCGCTACAGGGTTAATACGTTTTGGGCACTAATTGTCCATTAGTTATTATTTTGGTTAATATTAATGTACCTTTTTACTAATAATGTGTTGCAACATTTTTTTCAAAACCATTACCCCCTTAAATATCAATTAAGTATTACGCTAAATTCTTAATTTATATAAATAGCAACACATTTTATATTGCTCATGATTTCATCACGGGAAAAACCGCCGAAAACTTGCTACCCTCGCAGATCAAATCTGGTTTCAATAAAACAGTATTTACTACGCCAAACAAAAACTATACATGTCTCTCTTTAACAAAATTGTTCTCGGTGCACTTATCGCATTTACGCTGTATACCTTTTGGCCCAGGGAGTCGACTCAGGTAGCCAATATCGACCACCTAAAGATAGAGCAAAACACCAACTCCGGTGTCAGCATCATGGGGATTACCATTGGCTCTTCAACACTACAGGCTGCCAAACAAATACTTAAAGAACGCGCTGACAGTGCGATGTTTATTCCAGCTAAAAATAATAAAGTACAAAAGATTCAGCTCGAGGCCTATTTCGAGGAACACCAAATAATTCTTGGCCTCGAGGCAGACTTCGATCTACTCGAAAAAATTAAAAATAATGGAGTAAACCCCTTTGTCTTTCCAAGCGGTGTTGTGAAAGTAGGCATTGGTAAAAAAGAACATGAAGCCGTGAATGCTTTATTGATCAATTCGTTGACGCTGGTGTCCCATAATCGCGTAAACATGGAACAATTTGAGAAGCGTTTTGGTAAACCTGGGCAAATAATTCAGACAAGCGATAGCAATATACATCTCCTTTATCCTGACCTGGGTCTTGATTTGACCCGGGGACCTGAAGGCGCCGACGCCTTACAATTTGTCGAGCCAAAGCACTTTTCACGCCTACTTGACCCCTTAAAAGATTTAATAACATCACCATTACCGGCACCGTAAGATGCTGACCGTTCTCTCCACAAGTTTTGCGATTGGCTTTCTGGGCAGCTTCCACTGCGTCGGCATGTGCGGGGGACTAGTGACAACCATGACCATGGCACGGCCTCGTATCTGGTGGCCTGGATTAATGGCTTACCAGGTTGGGCGTATTTCCACTTACGCCTTTCTGGGTCTCATTACCGGGATTATTGGTATCGTTCTTAGCAAACTGCCCGGTTTTTCCAGCGCTCAAACCGTGCTGACCTCCGTTGCAGGCATCATGATGATTCTGTTTGGATTACACATCGGAGGATGGTTGCCAGATCCATTTAAAAAAATCACCATAGGATTCATGCGCCTCAGCCACCTGAGTAACTGGCTACGTAGTGCTTCTACCAGCGACAGCCCCATGAGCTGGTTCATCGTAGGCTTTCTGAATGGCTTCCTGCCCTGTGGACTAGTCTATGCCGCTCTCACACAAAGTTTAGCGGTAGGCAGTGTCCCAATGGCGGCGTTAATTATGATTTCTTTTGGGTTAGGAACCGTGCCAGCCATGACACTAACACCGTTGGTCTTAAAATCAATAACACCTATCAATCGGGCACGTATTCTGAAAATCGCCGCGTTTATGTTAATTATTTTAGGATTGTTAACCATATTTCGCGGCAGCGACTGGATGCATAGCATCCACCAGGCAACAGGAATGATGGATCACAGTGGCCACGACATGTCCCATGAAGGAATGGAACATAACACCCAACCGCTCGATGGAATATCGCATGAAAACATGCAGCACTAGTATTCAAAGAAAGAACAAACTCTCCTACGTGTTGGAATTTAATATGAGCTGGACACTATTTATAGAGTTTGGAATTTTTGCTTTGTTAATGGGCATTGTGGCGTGGGCATTGTTTGTACCACCACGACACTTACGTAAGACTAAGAAAAGTAAAGAGGAAGACGGGAATGAAAGGTAGGAACAAAAAGTAACGACTTTATTTAGATGTCGTTAACAATAGTTTTTCCTGTTCCATTATTTTCTTGGTCGTTTCAGCGAATGTTTTTAACTGGGTGAAAGTCAGCACATCCTTACTCTCGTCACGCACCAGCACGTGTAATCCGATCTTGGGGTACAACAATAAGCTCACGCCTTTAGAGCCAGCTATTGTCTGTTCTGGTTCTCCAAAGCGCGCTTTAATGTGCTCCAACTGTAACTGTACGCTGGGTATGAATTTCATCCACATAACACGTAAATTCTGAATCAAATTATTATCGCTAGAAGAAATATTCATCCTTCCGACTCCATTTTGATTCAGATGCGGTGCCGTTGCACGTGACTTTATTTGCAATAACAATTCATCACTGGCATAAAGCCCCAGCACCACTTTGCTATGATCAGCTATTGAAGGGAAATAAGCCTCCAATGAAAGTGAATACTGGCCTTTCTTTTCTCTATCTGGGTATAAATAAAGTGCTGGGTCACTTAGGCTCTTCAACGCAAGCTCCGCCTCGCGCAGAGTCGTTTGATTAAGCGTCAAGCCCAGGGTATGTACTCGCCCCATAGAGTCGACCCAAACCTCTTGCCTGGCCTGGCCAGCTTCTTTTTTAACCTGAGTGCTCGTCCAGTACAGATTTCCCAACGTAACAACAATAACCAGCACCAGTCCTAGCAGGCCAAGTTTATTCATTATCAGACTTTTTCAACTGTTCACTATTTTCAATAACAGATTCGCTATCAGAATCTTGTTCTAGGTTTTGTTTATTACCAGGAATCATATCGTCATCGTCATCCATCAGAATCCGATAGGCTTCTCCTTCCATGTCTTCATACTGATCAGATTTAACCGACCAGTAAAAAACAATAAATGCCGCAGCACTAATAAGCAGTGCAGCCGGTATTAACATTAATATAATATCCATCGTAATAACCTTTTATTTTACGACCATTCTTTTGCGTATTCGTAAAGCGTTGCCAATAACCATTAATGATGACAACGGCATTGCGATTGCCGCCAATAACGGAAACACGTAACCCACCATAGCCAACGGTAGTACCAACACGTTATACCCTAGAGACAAGATTAGATTTTGCTGAATGGTCCTCATGGTGATCATTGATAAACGAATCGCCACAATTAATTTTTCCAGGCCACCAACAAGCACTACCTGAGCAGCATGCGCGGACACATCAGAGGCATTGGCAACCGCGACACCAACATCTGCCTGTGTCAGTGCCGGTGCATCATTGACACCGTCTCCTACCATTGCAACACATTTTCCTGTGTCCTGAATTTTCTTTATGTAACTCGCCTTATCCTCTGGAAGCACTTCTGCCATCACCATGATTTTGCCTGGTTCCGCGCCCAGTTGATCCGCTATAGCCTCCACTACAACACGACGATCGCCAGAAAGTATGCTCACAGCAATATTATTACTGTGCAATTTTTCTATAACCTTAATGGACTCTGGCCGTAAACTATCACCCATCGATACCCATCCCAACAGATGTTCTTCTGAAAAAGCAACAATTACGGTATTACCTAAATGCTCTTCCGCATCAATCTCTACCATTACTCCAGCTGGTATTGATATGTTGTGTGTTTCCAGCCAACCTAAAGAACCTGCATAAATTTTCTGTCGTTTGTCACCTTTAACCAACACGCCACTAACACCACGCCCACTGGAACTCTCAAAATCCTCAAGCTGGTACTCGGTAAGATTTTTGCCCTGCCCGCTCAAATAAGCCGTTATAACATTGCCTATTGGATGTTCTGACGAATCTTCCAACGTTAACAGCATTGACCATAACTCTGGACCTATCGACCCATCAACAATCTCGGTGCGTTTTACATCAGCATGTCCCCGAGTAAGTGTGCCCGTTTTGTCAAAGACCACGTGGTCAACGTTGGTCAAGGTCTCAAGCGCTATACCATCTTTCACTAACACGCCTATTTTACCGCCCAACCCGGCACCAAATGCCACCGCCATGGGGGTGGCCAAACCCAACGCACACGGACAGGTAATAATCAGTACCGATATACCTGCCATAAAAGCCATACTCATATCACCCTTCATGTACCACAAAACAAAAGTTAACGCGGATAAGCCAAGCACGATGCCTACAAAATAAGGCACGATGCGATCAGCTATACGTTGTGTGCGTACACGAGAATTTTGTGCATTCTCAACCATTTCCATGATGGTAGACAGCACTGAACTTTTACCAATCTCCGTAGCTTTAACAAGAAGAGTCCCAACCGCATTAATAGTACCGCCAACCAACACATCATCAACCTGTTTTTTCACGGGTACGGACTCACCACTCAACATAGATTCATCAACGCGTGACTCACCTTCAGTCACCACACAATCGACGGGAACTTTATCGCCCGGTTTTATACGCAGCATATCACCACTACGAATAGCGCGAAGGGGTACTAGCTTTTCGCTTCCATCTGGTTCCAGACGACGGGCAGAATGCGGTAATAGAGCCAGCAGATGTTGTGTTGCTGATCCAGCCGTTTCTCGCGCCGCAGATTCCAGGTAACGCCCAATCAGTATCAGGAAAATAAACATCGCGATCGAGTCATAATAAACAATGCCAATCCCAGCGAGAGTATTCCACACCGAATAAACAAAACTAATAGAAATACCTAAACTGATCGGTACGTCCATATTTAAACGTTTGGCACGCAACACATTGAAGGCAGATGTATAGAAAGTCCTGCCCGAATACAAAATAGAGGCAAAGGTAAACACCATGGAATACCACATAAATAACGCACGCCATTGTGCCTCAATACCGAAATAATCGCCGCCATATAAACATATCGCAGCCGTCATTACGTTAGCTGTAACAAAACCCGCAAAGGCCATGCGAAACATTAATCGTTGACGATTATGTTTTTGTATCAACCGCTGCTCATCTTCTTCAAAAGGCAGGGCCCTATAACCAATTCGTCCAATAGCGTTAATGACATCAGCAAGTTTTAACTTTTCAGGATCCCAGCGCAGGGATAAACTATTTTTTGTGAAATTAACTTCTGCCCTAACCATGCCATCCATAGCATTAAGAGTGTGTTCAATTAACCACACGCAAGCTGGGCAATGCATGCCATCGACCATTAACGTAGTCTGGTAATCACCGTTTTCATGTTCGCGCACATAGTCCTGAGCCAGTTCCACATCATCAAAGATCGCAGCATCTTCGGGGGCACTTTCTGGCGGTGCCCAACGGCGATCTTCAGGAGCATATTTATAAAATGTTCCCAGACCAGAATCGTGAATAATCGAACATACCTGTTGGCAGCCTGAACAACAGAAATCTCTGTTTACGTTTTTGATTTTACCGGTAATTGGTGTGGCCAACGCGACAGGCAAGCCACAATGGTAACAATCGATTTCCTGGCCACTTATTTCTTCTACGGTAGCATTCATATAAGTTATTTACACATCTATGAGGTTTGTTGAATTACGACGAGACTATGATAATTGACTAAGGTAATAAAAATATTAATAAATCAAGATCGACCTGGTGTAAAAAAATCTACGACCTTTTCCAGAGGCGAAGGTTCAGATGGTTGATCTTCAGCACCCTCACCGCGAAGTATTTTAACACGCTCAGCCTTAAGATGGCGTTCGCCGTCTTTCACTAATAACATATTAATATCCCATACACCGGATAATGGTAGCGTTACCATCCCGGCATACTCACCCGGCTTATCAGAACGCTCTACAAGATCGAAAGAAACATCCTGATTGGCATCACTTGGTCGATAACAGGCCAGCTCAACTTTAGCGCCTATTAAAGGACTTCCATCCTTCTCACGTGCAGTCACTACAACTTCATATGGCACTAACTGGGTCGCTGACTGCGGCAACTTTAAATCGATCTGCCAACCCCGGGCAATTTGCTCACGAGTTTGGATCTCAAACTCGTTTTGCTGTAAGCCATACTTCATATATTCCTCTGTAACCAACCCCGGGTTGGAGCTAGTACTCAAAAAAATAAAAGTCATGTTAACCGAAACCACAGTAACCAACATGACAAGTGCTGCCAACACCCATGGACTGCGCCAGGCTGGCATATTCTTCTTGGTGTTCATTTTACTACCTGCTAGTTATTTCTTAGTTTTTGGGGGAGATAAACATAGTTTGATATTCTATCCTTACTGAATCATCAGTTTTGGATTTTAGCACTAATGCGAAATCCTGGCGTTCAATTGTAGCACCCTCTGGGGCCCTGACATTAAGCATAAAGCGCTTTACTTCACCACTACGAACATGAAATGTTTTTCCATCAGCATTAGTCGTAGCACCTTCGATACCGCTGACTATTAACTCATAATCAACAGCATGCTCTGCCTTGTTAATAAAATTCATTTTATAAGCATTTTGAATGGAACCGTCAGACATCCGGGTAAATAAGGGGGCGCGCACATGACGCACATTCAAATCAATGTCGGATTTCATGAACAATCCGCCAATCATAATAGCTACCACAATTACCGTAATACTTACGTATACCAACGAACGTGCATTTACAAAAACATGTTTATCTTTTTCGCCAGTCTCCATTTCTTTTTCGGAGGCAAATCGAATTAATCCTTGAGCCTTGCCTATTTTATCCATGACGGAATCACAGGCATCTATACATACACCACAATTAGTACAGCCGATCTGGTAACCTGTCCGAATATCGACACCTGTTGGACACACTGCAACGCACATATTGCACTCTATACAATCGCCCTCATTACGTTCCGCCCCCTTTTTAAGCCTGCCGCGAGGCTCCCCTCGTTTAAAATCATAGGTGACGACTCTTGTATAAAAATCGGATAACACGCCCTGTATTCTGCAGTAAGGGCATACCCACATACAGACCTGCTCACGCACAAATCCGCAATTGATGTAGAACAATAGAACTATCGTTATATAGGTAAACCACTGGGTACCACCATATTGCAAGGTGAAGAAATCATGCCAGGATTTCTCAATACCTATAAAGTAACCGATAAATGTTATTGCCGTAACAGTGCAAATCGATAACCAAAGAAAATGTTTAATTGATTTTCTTGCTATCTTGTTAAAATTCCAGGGCCCCGCATCTAACTTAAACCGCAGAGCCGGCTTTCCTTCCACAAGATTTTCTATTGCGGTCATGAAATTTACAAAAGTTGTTTGTGGACACACAAATCCACAAAATATTCGTCCCGCGATTGAGGTCATAGCAAACAATGCAATAAAACTAAACAGAAACAGTAAGGCCAGTATCCAGAGATCCTGAGGCCACAACACGAAAGGACCCATGTAAAATTTTTGCGCGGGAATGTCCATCAAAAAAGCCTGGCGTCCATCCCAGGTTAAATAACACAAAAGGAAATAAGGGCCGTACAACATCGAAGTGACGATCCACTGATATGTCCGAAACCGACCAGCCATACGTTTTGCATGGATCGTTTCCTGGCCCTTATTGACTTCTAAATTCAGGTAATCAGTGTCAGCATAAAGCTCACTGACATCAACAGTAACTGTGTTATTACCTTCGTTACTCATTCTGGTCTCCAAATCAGCACCGTATATTTTTCTGGTTCAAACATTACATGAAGGTAAACCGTGATGGGTTAATTATATGAGCATCAACAACAAGCGATTTAATCTAAAACGATCGTTTCAGAAATGCTTACCCTAATTCGACACAAGGCCAAATTGGCCGTTCTGGATAATCCCCTAACCCCACGCATAATCAAACTCAGTGTACTCTTATTTTAAGGAATGATTGTGATCACAGAACCTGAAATAAGATAACGAATTATATTTATATATGTCAGTGCAGATTAGCACTGTTTTCATGCGATAAACAAACGATCCATCCAGCGCGAAACTTTGTCATATGTACCTGTAAGGGTCAAGCAAATAGGTTAAAAAAGCATCTAATATCCATTCGCCCGCTATTGGAAAATAATGTTTAAAATCAAATAAATAACGCAGAAAATCAGTATGGAAAAAAGTTAAAAAATGACGACGCTAAAAGTGCTATGCTGTAACTGGTTTGACGTTAATTTAGTGACAAAAATGCAGCAGAAATGAACTTGTTTCCCTGTGATTTATTAGGCCTGAATATTAATAAGAGAATTCGACTCCGCCTGCCCATAACAGAGAGGGCTAAATCCTGTGATAATATAGATACATCCGCAGTCCTTTTGCTAACACTTCAACACAGTCCATAACGATGTAGAAGCATTACTGTATAACCCGTTAGCGAGCAACTACAAAATTAAGTTTGAGAGACGAAATGGCCGACCCGAAAGAAACACATGATGCCCATATTGATGTGGATGTAAAAACTCAATATATCGAGGACCAGTCTTCGCCTGAAGAAAACCGCTTTGTTTTTTCTTACACCATCACCATTAGCAACACCGGCAGTCTAGCGGCCAAGTTACTAACACGGCACTGGATTATCAATGATGCAAACGGCAACGTGCAGGAAGTACATGGAGAGGGTGTTGTGGGTGAACAGCCTTATTTGCGACCCGATGAGTCTTTTGAATACACCAGCGGCACTGTTATAGAAACACCTGTAGGCAGCATGGAAGGTAGTTATCAAATGGTAACCGATGACGGCCTTGCTTTCGATGCAAACATACCCGCGTTTACATTGTCACTACCCAACGCATTACACTAATTAGGTTGGCACTCTCTAAGCTACATATATAAAGAGTTGTTATTATACTGAAATTTTTTTAATAAAGTCCTTTTTCCTGCTGAAGCCAGCGAATAAAGGGAATAATTGAATCCATATCCTTTCTACTTATACCTTTAACCGGCGCCATGTTCCCAAACTTCCAATGGTGCGCACGAACACCTTGTAGTGCCGCACGATAAAATGCCGGATCTCCATGATGGGAGGGTTTATAAAAGCCATGCATTAAGGGTGGGCCCTGGTTAGTCCCACCAAGCCATTTACCATGACAAACTGAACATGACTCTTGATACTTCTTCTTTCCAACAGCGAATTTGAAAGGAACATTGGGTTGTTTGCTTGCACCTTCCTCCGCACCCACGATTGAGGCAAAAGAAAACATGGTGGCGGCATATAACAACAAACTACCAATCACTACTTTTATATTAATTCGCATCAGAAACTCTCCCGTTCGATATGTACCAATGTAGTAACAACATTTTAACTAATCAATATATCCCAGTCAGTGGACTCGAGGATATTTTTACGCACCCTTTCGCGTAACCAACCATCATAAAAATCGATGGGATTGTAGTCATCGGTAAGAATAATGGCTGGCGTGCCTGGAGGAAAATGAATTTGGCGATTAAGATTTTTGAATACCATATTAATTACACTAGGGTGCGCCTGAAATTTTATTTGATCAGGACCCAACGGACGTGACTCACCCTGATAAGCCATGATAGCGAGATTGCCCACCCCACCCGCGGATTCATCCAATTTAGACGCAGGAAAAACTTTCACCTGATCGAATGCGGCTTCGAGTGTTTTAATTACAGAGGCAGTCATGTACGTATCTTGCTTAGTGCTGCCTATCATATTGATAGATAGAACACCTCGAGAGCTTAATCGATCGCGAGCCAACTCAAGCGCCTCAAGACTCAATAAGTGTGTTGGGGTAAATTCTCCAGTAAACACATCAAGCACAATAAAATCATAATTACGATCTGTTTTGCTCAAATAATAACGAGCATCTTCAATAAAAACATCGCCACTATTCTTAAATCTAAAATATTTTTTAGCAATATCTACAACTGCAGGATTTATATCTACCACATCACATTTTATACCCTGTTGTTCATACCAGTTTGGAATAATCCCCAAACCAACACCAATTACAAGACAGCTTTTTCCACCCGGAACCAACATATGAGAAATAAACTGCATATAATAATTATATTCATAGGTCGACTGATAATAAGCAAGATCGATACCACCCTGTATCATGCCATCAATAATCATTTCTCTATACCGCACATCACCAAAACTATAATCTACAACTTTGACACTACCGTAATAATTTTCTTTTTTGTGCACCAGATCAACTTGCGTGCCATCATTCATGGTGCGCGACACAGCTTGTGGAGGTTGGTACAACAATATCGGCAAAATCAGGAAACTTACCATCCACCAACGTTTTTGAAACAAAAGAAAATAACCCACCGCTAACAATACCAACAGGCCACCTGTCACAATAAAAATTTGATTCACACCAAGATAAGCAATCAGAAAAAACCCGGTAAATACTGTACCCACGGTACTGCCTATCGTTGATAGAGCATACAAACCACCCACGACTCGACCAATGTTATGCAATTCACGTGCGGCAAGCTTCACCAGATACGGTGACACACAACCCAACAACAGCAATGCTGGGCCAAACAAAATCGTAGTGCTTACGAAAGCTCCGCCTCTTAATCCTAACGACACACACACTTTCAGTACTGGCCCCTTAATTGCTGGGACTAGCAACGTTAATACGCCAGCGATGAGAATAATCCCGAACAAATAGACCGGTTGTTTAAAACGATCTGAAAAAATTCCTCCTAGCGCATAACCACCAGCCAGTGCTAATAAAGTCACCGTAATAAGCGAAGTCCACACAAACAGGCCAACACCAAAAAACGGGCCAATGACTCGAGAACCCATCACCTCTATTACCATTATCAAAGCTCCGCAAAGCACAGCAGTAAATAGTAAATAAGGTAAAAATAATTTGGATTGGTGTTGAATAGCTTCCATATGAAAATATTTACTCATGCTTTCATAATAATTTATAAAAATTACTCACTGATAACAGGTGGGATCATCTACACCGGCAACTCGAAATCCTTCCGTACGTAAACGACAAGATTCACAATGACCACAGGCTCGTCCTTCTGAATCAGCTTCGTAGCAAGAGACAGTCATTGAATAATCAACACCAAGAGCCAGGCCCGAACAAATGATTTCGGCCTTGCTAAGCTCAATCAACGGAGTATGGACTGTAATTATCCGGCCTTCTACACCAGCTTTTGTTGCCAGGTTTGCCATTGATTGAAAGGCAGTTATGTATTCCGGTCTACAATCCGGATAACCTGAATAGTCCACTGCATTCACACCAATAAAAATATCAGACGCACCAAGCGCTTCAGCCCAGGCCAGGGCATAAGACAAAAAAATAGTGTTTCTTGCTGGAACATACGTCACCGGAATGCCTTCCGTTGGTTCGTCAGGTATTTCAATGCTGTCGTCGGTTAATGCAGACCCGCCAATAGCACCCATATCCAGCGAAATCTGTTTATGTTCTACTACTCCCATCACTTTGGATATGTGGCTAGCCGCCTTAAGTTCA